>JALYLP010000134.1 GCA_030774195.1 Actinomycetota bacterium
CGTCTTGCTAATGAGAACCTGAGACCGTCGGGTCGACGGGGAAGCTCGCCGAGACGCGAGCGCCGGACCCGCGTTGCGAACTTATTTCTATGATTCCTCCGGCCATCGACACTCGCTCCTTCATGAGCGCTAGGCCAAAATGCTTGTCGTTTCGCAGATCTTCGGCGTCAAACCCCCCTCCGTTGTCAACGACCTCCAACTCAATCCTTCCGCCCACGCGACGTAAGGAAATCCACACCGTCTCGGCAGCCGCATGCTTAACCGCGTTGGAGAGGGCCTCCCTGGCTACCTGGTAGATCAGAAGCTCGAGCTCAGCCGGGCCCTTCAAAGCTGTATCTAGGTCGGGAACGAAGACGATCCCAGATTGATCGTGGAGATGGGCAACAAGCAGGCCGAGCGTGTCGATTAGCCCGGCATGACCAATCCGGGATCTGCGGAGACCGAAGATGACCTCTCGGAGCTCCTGCGCAGCCCTCTCACTCGCAACAATCAGCGATGGAACCTCTGTCTCGAGGTCGAGCAACCGACCCGAGCGATAGCACTCCCGGACTACATGCGCCCGAATCGTGACATCAAACAAGCTTTGGAGCACATCGTCGTGAAGAGCTTCCGCTATCCGCGCCCGTTCATCCTCACGTTCCTCTGCGATTCGCTCGTCAACGATACGAAGGGCGTCTCGACGGGCAGCTGAATCCTGCTCAATTGCTGTTGCCCGCCAGGTTTGTCGAAAGGCCTCACGCGCTAAGAGCAGCGGGGCAACGAAGGCGCCAACTCCAAGAAAACCGATTGCGCCATACACCTCGGCGATGAGGATGCTCGACAAGCCGAAAGCCGAATACGTCAGCGCGAAGCGACGAGTGTCACCTATCCTCATCGAACTCAGCACGGAGCGAAACCCGCGCCCAGTAGCCAACGACGTCATCAAGGCTACTGAGGCGTAGTTGACGAGAACATCGGCGACTAGCGCAAGGGTCGCGCAGAACAAGGCAGCGGGCCAGTGACCCACTGTCCCGCCAAGGGCGACAAAAACGAAACCACCCACCATCACGCTCAGGCTGACTTGGGCGTGATTCCAGGCAGCGCGGGACGGTGAAATCGCTCCCCGAATCTCCATCAGGTCAACCGCTCCAACCAGCGCTACCAGACCAGCCGCAATGGGTCCCTTAACAAACGAGCATGCGAGCAACACCGGAAGATCCATGGATAACCCGGGTTGATTTTCGACGACAGAGATCGTCGCCAGACTTGCCACGAACCCCAAGGCCATCCAGCCGAGAAGCGAAAAATCGACTTCGGATCTTGCTTCCGGATCAACGACCAAAGCTGCCACGATGATCCCCAGCACCAGAATCGTGCCAAGGAGTGAAGCAATCCGAACTCTGAGACTCTCTCGGACGTGAGGCGGGACCTGCGTTTGCGAATGATCCCTCGTCGTCGCTGAGGCCATTCCTCTCCCTCCCGGCCGCGTCTCGCGCGCGCAAACCCCCGGGCGATTCTTACGCCCAGCGGTTATCCACAGGCAAGATGCTGCGCGTTGAAAGAGTGACAAGCCGAACGAACGTGCACGTCAGACGGCCGAAGGACTTCATGTATTCGGGCGAGCCATGAGAAACTCGCGGACATGGATGAGCACTCCCGCCGTCGGGATGTCTGGGGGGACGACCCCGAAGAGGTGGACGCCTCCGAGACCGTCGCCGAGCTCGAGGTCGTCGAACCCGAAGCTGCTCGCCGCTGGCACGACCATCCTGCATTCGTACCGCTCAAGGCGGTTGCGCGCTTCATCCGACGCAGCGGCAAGCGCATCGCCGTGACCATCGCGGGCTTCGCCGTGCTGCTCGCCGGTATCGCGCTGCTGGTGCTTCCGGGACCGGGGTGGCTCCTGATCTTCATCGGTCTCACGATCCTCGCCACCGAGTACGTGTGGGCACAGCGTCTCCTGAACGTCGCCAAGCGCAAGGCGGAGCAGGCGAAGGATGTCGTCCTCCGCAAGAAGGACAGTGGCGGAACGCCCTCGCCCTGAGTTGGCCTTCATGAAGACCGGCGCGATCCTGATCGGCACCTCGTCGTGGACCGACAAGACGCTCATCAAGGACGGGCACTTCTACCCGCCTGATGCGAAGACGGCGGAGAAACGCCTCCATTTCTACGCGTCGCAGTTCCCGTTGGTGGAGGTCGACTCGACCTACTACTTCCCGCCTTCGGAGAGCAATTCGGTCCTGTGGATCGAGCGAACGCCGACAAACTTCACGTTCAACATCAAGGCCTACTCCCTGCTGACCAACCACCCGACGCGGCCGAACTCGCTCTACAAGGACCTGCAACATGCCATCCCCGAGGGCAAGCGCAACGTCTACCGCGAGCAGCTCCCCGACGAGGTCGTCGACGAAGTCTGGCAGCGCTTCCGTGACGCGCTCATGCCGCTGCATTCGGCGGGCAAGATGGGCGCCGTGCTGTTCCAGTTCCCGCAGTGGTTCGTCATCTCGAGGAGGTCCAAGGCGTACATCGAGGAATGTGTCGAGCGGCTCCCGGAGTTCCGCGTTGCGGTCGAGTTCCGTCACAAGAGCTGGATGGAGGAGCGCAACGTCGAGGAGACGCTCGGATTCCTCGAGGAACGTAACCTTCCCTACGTGTGTGTGGACATGCCCCAGGGCTTCGACTCCAGCATCCCGCCGATCGCCGCGGCGACCGCCAAGGATTTGGCGATGGTCCGGTTCCACGGACGCAACCGCGAGACATGGCAGGCGAAGAGCGACACGGCGAGTACCCGCTTCCGCTACGACTACCCGAAAGAAGAGCTCCAGGAATGGGTTCCGCGTATCGAGTCACTCGCCGACCAGACGCGCGAAACGCACGTCCTGATGAACAACTGCTATCAGGACTTCGCGGTCAGGAACGGTCGCGAGCTGGGCGACCTCCTCGGCCTCGACTTCGACTGACCGTCACGTCGTCAGATCCAACGAACTCAGCAGAGTCCCGTCCCAGGCTCGGACGACAGGATGCACGGGAAGAACCTCCTGATACCCGGGTGCGTTGCCGGGCGCTGGCCGTCCGCTGATATCCCAAGTGGCCAGGTCAGTGTTGTCAGGGCATGTCGCGGAAGGCTGCCAAGAGGTCACCACGGTCCCACCTTCGTTACACACCACAGGCCCAAGCATCACGGTCGTGCCTTCAACGGACAGGACGATCACACGGGAACCCCCGAGCTGTTCCCACTGAACGTCGGCCTTGGTTTTCTCGAGAGCTGTCCAGCCGTTCCGCTGGTCTCCTGCCCGCCACGGGACGAACGAGATCGAAGACACCATCTCTTGCAGAATCGTGAGCTGTTCAGCGGTCGGCGCGTCGCCACCGACACGGATGGACAGCGAGAAGGGGAGCCCGTCCGCTGTGAAGTCGAGTTGGTACCCACCCTGGACGATCCCGAGATCGCCCAACGACGTCGGAGGGCCGGTGTCGTTCGTCGGAGGGACCGGTAGTCCGCCCTCCGCGTGATACAGCAACAGCGCGACCTCTCCCGGCGAAGCACCGATCGTGGTTGGCCCTCCCGGCTGCTGGTCCGGCGTCGAGCTACCGAACGCCGCGCCATCGTATGCCTGACGAGCATCGGAGCCGTCGATCTTCTTCCTGACCCAATCTCGGGGGACGTCGATCGTCCAGCCGAGCGCGTCGGTGTACGTCGTCCACGCGGTCGACATCGTCGACGTGGGCGGAGCCGACGGGGCGGCCTCGTCCGGCCACTCGAAGGTGATCGGCACGGCAGATAGGGAGTACAACGTCGGACCGCCCGGTTGCAGCGGATCGAACGCGACGCCACCGAGAACGATCGGCTTTCCGCCGGTTGCGACGAAGACATAGCCCGGCTCCTCCTGCGCGCATGAGGTCCCGTCACGCGACCCAAGGTTCACGCCCAGCTCGGACCTCGCTGCGGTGACGGCATCGTTCGGCGACCCGGGACTGTGAAAGACGTCGGTTGCAACACCCTGGCGGCAGGAGTCGCTCGCGCCGACATGCAAACCGAAGCCGAGCTGCTCGTCAGGAGGGATACGCAATCCGGTCGAAAGCGACGACCCGTTCGACACGGTCTGGCCTGGTGACACCGCGAGGTCGATGAGTGAGCTGTTCGCCTGGAGCACCGACCAGACGTTGCCTGCGCCGGCCCCGAGAGGTTGGAAGAGCTCGACCGTCTCGAGGATCGAGGCGAGGTTGCAAGTTGTTGTCGGATCGCAGGGCGAGAGTTGGAACGTGATGAACTGACCCGTCGTGGAGTTCGTCGAGCCTGGCTGTGAGGAGAAGCCGCCACACATCGGCATGGAGGGATCGCACGTTCCGGCCGGTGGGTACGCGGTTGGTCCGTAGTCCTCAGATCCAGCCGCCGGGCATCCGCCAGCGACGGCCCCGGCGGCGTACGAGCCAGACGGGTATGACCCGGACGCGACGCTGCATCCGCCCGCCGAAGTCACCGGACCTGCCCAGGCGTCGGGCCACCCCATGACTGCCTGCCCGAAACGGGTGGCAACCTGTTGCGGATCGAATGCCCAGCCCGCTTGGCCCGCATCGGCCTCGTCCTGAAGTGTCTGCACCTGTTCGACGGTTCTGGCGGGCCACAACGGGAGCAACTGGCCGCCGGCGCTCAGTGCGCTCGAGTCGTCATGCAACCGAAGGGTCGGGATCGCGAACAACGAGATCGCGAGCGCGAACACGACGAACGCGGCGATCGCGGTCGCGACCCTCGTCGAGGTCCGCTGCATCGGCGACTGCGCTTCCGGGTGCGTCGGGCCGGCCTTCGCCCGTTCGTACACGTCGTCGCTCGGACCGACCTGGTCGATCCCCTCGAGCTTCTTGCGCCACCGTTCGGTCACGGTCCTTCCTCCGTTCCGAGCAGTTCGGCGAGCCGACGTCGTCCCCGCATCAGGTGCACCTTGACCGCGGCGCTCGTCGAGCCCATGACGTGGGCCACATCGCGGACGGACAGATCCGCTTGATAGTGCAGGTACACGGCCGCACGCTGGGAGGGCGAGATCTCCCGCAGGGCGCCGAGCAGGTCCGGCAGCCCGTTCTGGGTCGGGTCGGGGAGACTCACCTCGGGCACCTCCTGCACCTCCTTGCTCCGTCGTGCCAGCTCGGCTCCGGCGACCCGGAACGCGATCCGGAACAGGTACGCGAGAGGATCGCGAACCTTCTCGCCGCGCGCCATGGCGCGTGCGAACGCCTCGGCCACCGCGTCGTCCGTGACGTCCCGGCGCCCGCCCGTGAATGCGTAGACGGCCCGCCAGAGCGTGGGACCGTCGGCGCGCCAGATCTGGTCGAAGTCGTGTGGGCCCTCCACGCCGTCACCATGACAGAGCGTTCCTGCGCCCGAAAGGTGAACGACACACGCTGAAGTACCCTCGATGGATGCCGATCGGGAATCGGTTCAAGGTCGCCTCGGTCCGGGGCATACCGATCTACGTCGCGACGTCGTGGCTCTGGGTGGCGGCGCTGTATTCGTTCCTGATCTACACGAGCTTCACGAACTCGATCTGGCGGCCGACGCCGGCCGGGGCGGCGGGACTGACGCTGTTCGAAGGCGTGCTGTTCTTCGGTGGGATCTTGCTCCACGAGTCCGCGCACGCGATCGCCGCGCGAGCGTTCGGCCTTCCCGTGATGGGGATCACGCTCGTCTTCTGGGGTGGCGCGACCGAGACGCGGGCGAACGCCAAGGGGCCGCTCGCGGAGTTCGTCGTCTCGGCGGTCGGCCCGCTGACCACGCTCGTCCTGGCGGGCATCTTCGCGGTGGTGGCGACGGCGATGGGGCCAGGATCGATGCGCGAGATCGTGCGCCAGCTCGCCGGACTCAACCTGCTGATCGGTGCGATCAACCTGCTCCCGGGGTTCCCGCTCGACGGCGGACGGATGCTGCAGGCGGCGACGTGGGGCGCGACCCACGACCGCCGGACGGCGGTCAAGGTCGCGGGCTACGGCGCGATCGCGGTCGGGGCGCTGATGATCGGCGCGGCTGTCCTGAGCTTCTCCAACGGCACCGGACTGTGGCTGTTCCTCGGGTACCTCGGGTTCGTGATGCTCTCGACCGGACGAGGCACGGCGCAACGCCTCGCGCTCCGCGATCTCCTGTCGGTGGGAACCGCCGCGGATGCGATGAGACCGATGCCCGATCAGATCCCGGCGACGACCTCCCTTTCGGAAGCGCTCGACCGCTGGCTCCGGGCGAACCCCGAACGTTCGTTCCCGGTCGTGGACGCCGGCCGGGTCATCGGAACGGTGTCGATGGAGTCTGCGCGCAAGGTCGGCTCGCGCGACCCGCTCCGTCCGGTCCGCGACGGGATGGCACCGTTGTCCCAGACGCCGGTGGTGGCGCCGACGGATCCGCTGTACGACGTGTTGGAGATCATCGGGGGCCGAGACGGCCTCGTGGTGGACGACGGGGTCCTCGTGGGCGCGATCGGCACGGCGGACATCGACCGGTGGTTCCGCGAGCGGAGCCAGGGTGTCGCGACCGCATCCGGCGAGGTGCCGCCGCGGCCCGATCTGTAGATCGGGGGCGCCGCCCCGGGCTGTCGGCGGCGGCCGGTAGCATCGGCTTCATGGAGGCCCCGCCCTTCTCCCCCGACCCCTCGCAGGCTCAGATCCTCGAACACCCGGGGGGGACCTTGTTGCTCACCGGCCCCGCGGGCACGGGCAAGACCGCCGTGCTCCGCGAACGGTTCGCGCGGCTGATCGAAGCCGGGGCCGAGCCCGAACGGGTCGCCCTCGTCGTGGGGT
>JALYLP010000135.1 GCA_030774195.1 Actinomycetota bacterium
GGGCTTCTCCGCTCCCTCAACCACCAGCGCCGGCCTGAAACTGCTGCCAGGCGTCGTGCCACATGTTGTCCACGGTCGGTGTGAGCTCCAGCTCCATGTAGCCGGTGGTGAAGTCCTCCTTGCGCACGACCGCGGCCGACATCCAGGGCGCGACATAAGGAATCGGCGGTGCCCATCCCGAAAGCTTCGAGTACAGCCCCTCCGTCTTGGTCAGCGTGTCCGGATTCGCCTGGTTCTGCGGCGGCTGATATCCGACCCAGGAGAAGTTGTCCATCGAGTGCTGGAAGTCGAGCATGAAGTTCAGGAACAGGTGCGCGAGCACCGGGTTCGGAGCGTCCTTCGGGATCACCAGCAGGTCGTTCCCGATCGTGCCCTTGCGGTCCTCGGGGAACCAGTAGCCGAGGGTCTGGTAGGACTTCTCCGTGTACGTGTTCACGTACCCCCACGCCGCCGCCATGTCGCCGGACCACGCCTGGTGCAGGTCGTACTGCCCCTGGGGAAGGAAACGGTAGGCGCCGTTGATGGAGTAGCGGACGTTGACTGCGTCGATCAGGGCGATCAGGTCGTTCTTCGCGGTCTCGATCGCCTTGGGGTCTCCGGTGTTGAGGTCCGTGATGCCGTTCTTGAGCAGGGCCATCCCGATGGCCTCGCGGTAGTCGTCGTAGATGCCGACCTTCCCGCTGTACTGGGAATCCCAGAGGATCTCGTACGGGTTGGACATCCCGAAGATCGTGGTGTCGGGGATGACGTCTCGACGGTAGCCGATGCCGGTGGTGTAGACCGTGTACGGAACCGTGTACTGGGCGCCCTTGTCATAGAACGGGTCCTGGTAGACGGGCCAGATGTTCGCCTCGAGGTTCGGGATGTAGCTCTTGTTGAGCGGCTGGAGGTAGTCGGCCGCCACGAGCTTGCCGACCACGTCGATCGTCGGCACGAAAACGTCGAACGCGAGCTGGCCGGTGTTGATCTTGCCGAGCGCGCCGTCCATGTTGTTGAACGTGGTGATCTCGAACTTGCAGTTGTACTTGTTGCAGAACTCGATGATCACGTGCTTCCACATGTACTGATCCCAGTTGAAGATCTTGAGTGTCGCGCCCGTCTCGGGCTGCATGCCGTCGGCGATCGGCTGCTGGTTGAGCGGCAGCGTGACCGGATGGTCGGGCCGGGCGATCTGGAAGGTCTTGTTCGTGGTCGTCGTCGTCGGATTGGAGCAGGCCGCCAGGATGGCTGCGGCGCTCGGGAGCGCTACGGCCGCACCCGCGGATCGACGCAGGAAATCCCGTCTGCTCAGGTCGCCAGGTCGCCGCTCTCGCGGGTGTCGCATGAGCCCCTCCTTCGGTCTCGGGCCATCCTTGAGCGCCCGTTCAAGCGCGTGAGTACCATATGCGGGCAACCCTCGCAACCCACTCATCTTTGACTAGTCACCCATGGATACGTCACCCGGCGTCGTCGTGGTTGGAGCCGGCCTCGCCGGGCTCTCGGCCGCGCGCGCCCTGACGCGGGCCGGAGAGGCGGTCACGGTGCTCGATGGCCGGGATCGCGTGGGCGGCCGGGTCCACTCAGTGCGTCTCTCGAACGGGGCCGTTGCCGAGCTGGGGGCGGAATGGATCATGGCGGGGGACTCCGCTCTTCGGAACCTCGCCGGGGAGCTCGGGATCGGCCTCGCGGAGGCCGGCATCGACTACATCCTCCGGGAGGCGCGAGGACCCCTCGCGGCCTCCATCGAGGAACAGGAGGAGGCCCTCGACGTCGCCCGAGGTGCGCGCGCTCGCCTGACCGACGGTCAGGTTCGGTCGCTGTCGCTCGGCGCGTTCCTGGATTCCCTTCCGCTCTCGGAGCGCCAGCTCGCGACGCTCCGAGCGCGGCTGCAGGGAACGACCTCCACGGAGCTCGACCGCGTCACCCTCCGCATCACCGAGGCGGAGCGCGCGTTCCACACCGGCTCGGGCTCCTACTTCCGCGCGGCTCCGGGGAACCAGGCCATCGCGGATGCGATGGCGCGCGAGCTTCCGGATGTCCGCCTCGGCACGGTCGTGGAGGCACTCGAACAGGACGGAAGCGCGGTCTCGGTCCGCGGCATCGATCTGGAGCTCCGAGCCCGCGCCGCGATCGTCGCGGTTCCGGCCCCGATCGCCGCCCGGCTCGCGTTCCGCCCCGAGCTCCCCGCTGAGCAGGCGCGCGCCCTCGCGGAGCTCCCGATGGGCGTCGCCTCGAAGCTCGCTGCCGCGGCCGGGGAGCCGCCGTCCGCCCGAGCCCTCCAGGACGTGGAGATCCCCTACTGGTGCTGGGCGGCTCGCGGTTCGGACTCCGGTTCGGACTCCGTGGAGACCCGTCCGGTCGTGACCGCCTTCGCCGGGTCCCCCTCCGCCCAGGAGAAGCTCCGCACCGCCTCGGGAGATACCGGGCCGTGGATGGAGCGCCTCCGCGCGATGAATCCCGACGTGCGCTTCTCCGGCGAGGTCGTATTG
>JALYLP010000136.1 GCA_030774195.1 Actinomycetota bacterium
AGTCCGCGAAGAACATCAAACGCGTGACGGACCTCGCGGCCGAAGGTGTCGACCCGCTCGCGTACCGGTTGCTCTGCTTCGGCACCCGGTACCGCAGCGAGATGGAGTTCAGCTGGGAGGCGCTCGAAGGCGCGAATCGCCGCCTCGTGGAGCTTCGGCGTCGGATGGCAGCATGGGCGCCGGCGGCCGGTCGCTCGCAAGCGGCTGCCGAGCTCGACGCGAGGTTCCGCGACGCGATCGCCGCGGATCTCGACATGCCGCACGCGGTCGTCGTGCTGAACGAGACGGTCTCCTCCGACCTGCCCGGCGGCGAGAAGTACGGACTGCTCGCCTCGTGGGACCAGGTCCTCGCACTCGACCTGGAGCGAGAGGCGCTCGGCGAGCGGTGGGAGCCGTCCGAGGAGATGCGTGGTCTCGTCGCCGAGCGTGACGCCGCTCGGGCGGCGAAGGACTACGCCCGAAGCGACGAGCTCCGCGACCGGCTGCAGGCGATGGGCGTCGAGGTCATGGACTCGCCGGATGGGACGAGGATCCGCCCCGGCGTCTGAGATCCGGAGCGCCCGCCGACCGTCGCTCAGCTGCGGGAGACGCCGCCCGGCCGGGCCGGCGCGGGCCGCGTGCGCCACATCTCTGGGGCCTGCGCCTGAACCACACCCGCGCGGCCGAACGCGTCCCGCCGGGCACGTCGGAAGATCGTGCAGCCGCTGAAACCAGGGAGTTGCGCCATCGTTGCATCCATCTCCCAGGCTGCTTCCATGCCGGGATCGTCACCGAAAAGATGCAGGACCACGAAATCGGTCTCCTCTTGAGGACGGACCCCCGTCCCCACGATCGACCAGAGATGATCCATCGTCCAGCGCGTGGCACGCCGGGCGCGGGGGCTTCGCGCGAGCCGCATCCGCGACTGCGAGCGGTAGAAGGCGAAGTGGCGGCGCTCGTCCTTGATGATCGCGTTCAGCATGTTCACGAGCTCGGGGTGCTCGGTCTTCGCGATGAGGCGGTGATACGAGGTGAGCGTCGACAGCTCGTTCGCGGCGCCCCACGTCATGTGCACGGCGACGAAGTCGTCCATCAGCGCCGACCCTACGAGGGTCCCTACGTGCGCGAGGTAGCCCTTCGAACCCAGCTTTCGCCGGATCCACATGTTCCGCGGCGCCCTCGAGGGGTACGACGAATCGACCTCGACGCGCTCGCGGTCGGGAGCGAGCTCGTAGCCCGCCTCGCCCAGGAAGCGACTGAACGCCTCGCCGTGCCACAGCTCCTCGTACACCCAGCAGGACAAGAACGCCGTGATGTCTGGCTCGAACGCTGCGCGTGTCGCCAGCAGGTCGCGAAGGTAGATGGAGGTGTGGGTCTCGATGTCCATCATGTAGGCGAGGCATCGAGCCTCGTCCTCGGAGAGCGGCTCGTCCTCCACGCGGTCCCAGTTGACTCCCGACAGGTCGACCCGTTTCGAGTTCCGCAGATAGCGGTCGAGATCGAAGTCGCCAATCGCGGGTCCTTCGCACGTCGACCCGCACAGGATAACCAGTTCGGGCCGAGGACTCAACCTAGGCGACGATCGTGAGCTCCCGGGAGGCCTCGTTCAGGCGCCGGGCACCCTCGCGGGTCACCTCGATCTGGTCCTCGACCCGGACCCCGAACCGGTCCGGGAGGTAGATCCCCGGCTCGTCGGAGAACGTCATACCGGCCTCGAGCGGCGTCGTGTTCCCCGCGACGATGTACGGGGGCTCGTGCAACTCGATGCCGATGCCGTGGCCGGTGCGGTGGATGAACCGATCCCCGTAGCCCGCTTCCTCGATCACGGCCCGGGCGCCTCGGTCGACCTCCTCACACGCCACGCCGGGCCGAACCGTCGCGAACGCCGCCTCCTGGGCCTCCCGCACGAGGTCGTAGACCTGGCGCTGCTCGTCCGTCGGGTCGCCCACGAACACGGTCCTCGTGATGTCCGACCAGTAGCCGCCGGCGACGCCGCCGAAATCCATCACCACGGCGTCGCCCTGCTGGATCGCCCGATCGCCCGAGTCGTGATGCGGCGATGCGGAGTTCGGACCCGATCCCACGATCGTGAAG
>JALYLP010000137.1 GCA_030774195.1 Actinomycetota bacterium
GTGACACCCTCCACGCCCGTACGCATAGCCTACGGGCTGACCGCCAAAGGCGAAGACCTCGCGGGCGTGATCGGCGAGCTCGCGGAGTGGGCCGAGCGCTGGGCGGAGGAGCCGGCTACGCGGTAGCGGCGTCGGCGACCGCCAGCGCCTCGTCGATGATCGCGAACCCGTCCTGCAAGTGTTCCTCGGTGATGCAGAGCGGTGGGTTCGTCATGATGCCGTTCCACCGGACCATCGTGAACAGGCCACGATCGAGGAGCGCTCGGTTGACCGCAACCATCACCTCGTTCGTGACGTTGAAGGGCGAGAGCGGCTCCATCGTTCGCCGATCCTTGACGAGCTCGAGGATTCCGAACAACCCGATGTTCCGATGCAGCCCCACGCTCGGGTGCTTCGCCGCGAGCTCTTCATGATGCGCACGCATCGCCGGCGCGAGGCGTTCCGCGTTCCCGATGAGGTCGTCCTGCTCCAACACGTCGATCGCCGCAAGCGCGGCGGCACACGACAGCGGGTGCGAGTTGTACGTGAGGCCGCCGAAGAAGACGTTGTCCTCGAAGTGCTCCGCGATCGTCGGTGAGATCGCGACCCCGCCGAGCGGCAGGTAGGACGAGGTGAGGCCTTTCGCCGCCGTCATCAGATCCGGCACGACGTTCCAATGGTCCACGGCGAACCACTTCCCCGTTCGACCGAACCCGGACATCACCTCATCGGCGATCATCACTATCCCGTAGCGCGTGCACAGCTCGCGGATCCCTTGCAGGTAGCCGTCCGGGGGGATCAGCACCCCGTTCGTCCCGGTGACCGGTTCCAGGATGAAGGCCGCGATCGTGGACGGCCCTTCCAGGACGATCTGCTCCTCGAGCCGGTCGAGCGCCTCGTCGGCCGTGTCCTGCGGTCGATCCGGGCCGTGGTAGGGGTCGAAGACGCGGACGATCCCGGGGACCGGCGGTTGCTCGTTCGCCCAGCGGCGCGGGTCGCCAGTGAGGTTGGCGGTGAGGTACGTCGCGCCGTGGTACGAGCGATAACGGACCATCACCTTGCTGCGACCGGTGAACGCCTTCGCCATCCGGATCGCGTTCTCGTTCGCCTCCGCGCCGCCCAGCGTGAAGAACGTCTTCTCCAGGTCGCCGGGCCACAGCGTCGCCAGCTTCTGACCGAGGAGAGCGCGCGTCTCGTGCGCGGCGAACGGGGTGATGTACGGAAGCTTCTCCCCCTGTTTCGTGATGGCGTCGATCACGCGTTTGTCGCTGTGGCCGATGTTGACGCCCATCAACTGGCTGTTGAAATCCAGGTATCGCGTGCCGTCGGTCGTGTAGAAGTACACACCCTCGGCGTGGTCCACCGCCATCGGCGCGAGCTTCGACTGTGCGGACCAGTCGAACAGCGTGTAGCGCCTGGAGAGCTCGACGATCTCCTCAGCGGACAGGGTCACGGTGCACCCACTCCCTTCACGATCTGGCCACCCTTCATCACGAACGGGACGTCCTCGAGCAGCGTGACGTCGTCCGTGGGATCGCCCGGCACCGCGATCAGGTCCGCGTACAGACCAGGCGCGATCGTGCCGACGCGGTCCTCCCACCGCATCAGCTCCGCCGCCCATCGGGTCGCGCTCTGGATCGCCTGCATCGGCATCAGCCCGAAGCGAACGTACAGGGCCAGGTTCCTGGCGTTCCAGCCGTGCGGTGCGATCCCCGAGTCGGTCCCGTTCGCGATGCGGACACCGGCCTTGACGCACTTCGCGAAGCCCTCGCGCTGCGCGTCGTTGGTGAGACGGGTCTTGCCCAGCACCTCCTCGGTGTAGCCGAGGCCCGGGCCTTCCTCCAGCATGTAATCACCGTCGTACATGTCGGCGACCAGATACGTCCCGTGGTCGGCCATCAGCTCGATCGCCTCGTCGTCCATCAGGGAGCCGTGTTCGATCGACCGGACACCGGCGCGGACGGCGCGCTTGATCCCCTCGGCGCCGTGTGCATGCGCGGCGACGAACGTCTCCGCGAGCTCGCACTCCTCCACGGCGGCTCGGAGCTCGGCTTCGGTGAACTCCGGGAGGCCGGGGTTCGTCCCGGACGTCAGCACCGCCCCCGTCGCGAGCACCTTGATGAAGTCCGCTCCGTACCGGAGGATCTGCCGCACGTTCGTCCGCATCTGATCGACCCCGCTCGTCACGCCGAACCGTAGCTCTCGCGGGACGACCGCATCGACATCCGGCGCGAGCCCCGTGAGATCGCCACCGCCGCCCGGGCAGGTCACGTAGGCGCCGGCGCACATCATCCGAGGACCGTCGACCCACCCCGCCTCGATCGCGTCGCGCAAGGCAACATCGACGAACGCGCGGAAGGTTCCGACGTCGCGGACGGTCGTGAAGCCGGCGAGCAAGGTGTCGCGCGCGTTCTTTACCCCGGTCAGCGCCTCCTGGGCGCCCGTGCGGGTGATCAGCGAGGCATAGCCCTGACCGGTGTCCTGGAGCCCGATCAGATGGCTGTGCGCATCCATCAGACCGGGCAACAACGTGGAGCCGTCCAGGCGGATCACACGCGACCCGTCGGGGATATCCGTTGCCGCGATGAGTCCTTCGATCTGCTCCCCGATGACCACGACGGCCCGATCCCGCAGCGTCTCGCCGCGTTCCGTATCGATCACGCGGTCGGGAACGAGGATGACGCGTTCGCCCATAGGCGGCGAGCATATCGGCGCTGTCCCCCGGACGGCCGAGGCCCGAAACCCGACCAACGGGCGATGCCGCGCCGAGCCAAGGTGACCGATACCTGAAACGTGGTACGCACCGGCTTCCTCTCCGGCCGATCGTCCACCGCCCGCATGGCGATCGCCGCGGCGCCGGTGGCCTTCATGGCACCGACGTCGTCGGTGATCGCCGGGCGAAACGGACGACCGGACAGGGATCCGATCGGACCGAGAGGGGTACAAGGCGTCGCGTCGTCTGGCGCCCGTTCCGGTCCCACCGCGCACGCGGATGACCGGGGATGGGTCGAGAGGCAACCGGGATGGGGGGTGGCGCGACCGGCCGCGTGACGGTCCTGGCAGGCGAGTTCGCGGAGTTTCTGCTGCCCGCGGATAGAGGACTCGCTTGCCGGGATCGCGGCCGTTCCTAGCCCAGCGCTGCGAGCGTCGCGTCCACCGTCGCACGAAGCTCGGCCGCATCGAACGACCGCCCGTGCCCACTGTGGGCGACGCGGACATCCAGGCCCCGCAACCGCACGAGCGAACGGGCGAACGCTTCCGGATCCTCCCAACCGAGCCTCGCATCGACGTAGATCGCATCACCCGTGAAGATCGTTCCGTTCGCGTCGTCCAACAGGCAGATCGAGCCGGCCGTGTGTCCGGGGGTGTGGAGGACGACGAACGAACGATCCCCCAGTTCGATCACATCGCCCTCGTCGACGAAGGCGGTCGCTTCAGTGGGCGGAGTGGTCCAGGCGGCGACGTCGAACCCGGCGTTGGGCACCGCAGTCACCGCCACGACGTCCGGCAAGGAAGAGCCGTACCACGCGTAGTCGTCAACGAGCCAAACGGGGAACGCCTCGCGCATCAGCCGCAGTCCAGCCGGATCCGGCATCTCGGCGTCCCCGGGATGGCATCGACGATCGTCGAACTCGTGCAATCCCCCGACGTGATCGAAGTGGCCGTGCGTCGCGATCGCGACGACCCGCTTTCCGTCGCTCAGCGCGTCCACCGCCGGCAGCAAGGGACCGATCCCGTTCGCGGCATCGACGACGAGGTCGCGGTCGGCTCCCGCGACGTGCCAGACGTTGGACTCGAGGAACGGGTCGACGTAGGGCTCGATCAGTCGCGTGGTGCCATCGCCGGCGTCCTGCGCCGCGAACCAGGGATGCGCGACGGGCAGCTCCGGGATCACAGGCGGTCCCGGAAGAACATGGCCGAAGCCGGCGGGCGGAGGCAGTGCTCGGAGTACAGGCTGGCGTTGTAACTGCCGACGCCGAGCAAGGCGACCACGTCACCCTCGCGGACCGCAGGAAGCGGAAGATCGACCGCGAACAGGTCGTCGCCCTCGTTGATGTTGCCGGACAGGGTGACGGGACGTTCGGGCTCGGCATCGGCCGCACCGCATGCGACGACATCGAGGAGCGAGTCGTAGATGAAGCGCTCCGGCGCTTGGTTCCATCCGGCATCCAGTCCCGCGAACAGGACGCCGTCGCGCTCTTCGAGCGTGACGATCTGGGCGAGCAGCACGGCGCTCTCCTTCACCAGGTAGTCGCCGGGCTCGGTCGCGACGATGAGGTCCAGGGGACCGAGGTGCTCCGCGGCGATCGCCGCCCACCGGGCGAGGTCCAGTGGCTCGTCGCCCGAGCGCTGCGGAACGCCCAGGCCCCCGCCCGTGTTGAGCTCACGGATCGGACATCCCAGCTCGCGCAGGCGGCGGGTCATCTCGGCAACCCGGCGCATGGTCTCCGCGAACACCGGCAGCCCATCGCTCAGATAGCCGTCGCCGACGTGGACGTGGACGGTGTCGATCGCGAGTCCGTGTTTCGCGCAGATCGCGACGGCATCGGCCAGCTGCTCGGCGAACACGCCGAACTTCGTTGGTCGCTCGCCCGTGTACAGGGTCGAGGTGCCTCCGCCCCACGACGCCCCCACGCGGGGGTTGACCCTAACGCCGACCGGGGTTGCCGGAGCCCTCCGACCCACCTGGTCGAGCTGCGTCAGCAGATCCAGGTTGACGTGGACGCCGGTGCCGAGGATCACATCGAGATCGCGCTCGGAGAGGTTCGTCCCCGTGTAGCTGATCTCCTCGGGGTGCCAACCGTGACCGAGCGCCCAGGCAACCTCACCGGGTGAGCACACGTCGAGCCCGACCCAGGGGCAGCGC
>JALYLP010000138.1 GCA_030774195.1 Actinomycetota bacterium
TCGACGCGGTTCCGCGTGCACGCGAGTCCGGGATCGTTCAACAACGAGGTCGGCGTGCCGCTGACGTTCCTGGGCGCTCCGCCGGACACCGAGGTGATCGTCGCCGAGCTCGGTGCCCGGCGTGCCGGCGACGTGATGGTCCTGATGCCGATCGCCCAACCGGACGTCGTCGTCATCACGAACGTCGGCGTGGCGCACATGGAGATCTTCGGCTCGTGGGACGTGATCGTCCGTGCCTCCGCCGAGCCGGTCGATGCGATGGACCCCGGTGGGGTCCTCGTGCTGAACGCCGATGACCCCGTCGTTGCCGGGTTCGCCGGCCGTGCCCGCGCGCGCGTGGTGACCTTCGGGCGCACCGAGGGAGCGAACATGCGCGCCGACGCGGTCCGGATCGAGGACGACGGGCGACCGACGTTCGACCTCGTCGCCGGGGGCCGCCGGGAGCGCGTCACCTTGGCGGTCCCCGGCGAGCACATGGTCAGCAACGCGCTCGCGGCCGCATCGGTCGGGGTGGAGCTCGGCATCCCGCTCGAGGCATGCGCCGAGGCGCTCGCTGGGGCCGAGGTGTCGCGCTGGCGGATGGAGACCTTCGAGACGCCCGACGGCATCCTCGTGGTCAACGACGCATACAACGCCAACCCGGAGTCGATGGCGGCCGCGTTGAAAGCCGCGACCGTGATGGCGGCCGATCGGCGCGTGGTCGCGGTGCTGGGGCAGATGGCCGAGCTCGGCGATATCGCACCGGAGGAGCACGAGCGGGTGGGGGAGCTTGCGGCGCGGCTGGGCGTCGATCGGCTGATCACGGTGGGAACCGAGGCGAAGTCGATCGCGGTCGCGGGACTGCGAGAAGGGTTCGAGCCCGACGCTGTCGCGAGCTACGACGACGTCGATGCCGCGCTCGAGGACGTGCGCGCCCATGCCCGGCGCGGCGATCTGGTGCTCGTGAAGGGCTCGCGGATCATGGGGCTGGAGATGCTCGCGGAGGCGCTGCGGTGATCTCGATCCTCGTGGCCGCCGCGGTGGGTTTGGCCGTGACGCTGCTCGGAACCCCCGCCGCGATCCGCGCGTTCCGTGTGTGGGGGTGGGGGCAGCGGATCCGCGAGGACGGGCCGCACACCCACCTGGAGAAGATGGGGACCCCGACGATGGGCGGGATCGTGATCATCGCGGGTCTGTGTCTGGGCTACCTCGCGTCACGGGTCACGGCGCAGCGCTTCACCGTCACCGGGGTCGCGCTCGTGTTCGCCACCGTGGGCTTCGGGGTCGTCGGGTTCCTCGACGACTTCATGAAGGTGCGCCGGCAGCGCTCGCTCGGTCTCACGAAAGCGCAGAAGTTCGGTGGCACCGCGCTCGTGTCCCTCGCCTTCGCCGTGCTCGTCACGCACGTCGACAACCCGGGGATCACCACCCACCTCTCCTTCATCCGCCCGTCGTCGATCGCGCTCGGCGTCTTGTTCTACTTGTGGGCGTTCCTCGTACTGAGCGGTTCGTCGAACGCGGTGAACCTCACGGACGGGCTCGACGGTCTGGCCGCCGGCTCGTCCATCATGGTGTGCAGCGCCTACGTGTTCATCTCGTTCTGGCAGTTCCGCCACACATGCGTGCTCGTGGAGGGCGCGCAGGGGTGTTATGCCGTGAACGGTGTCGATCTGCAGGACGCGGCGATCGTCGCGGCCGCGATGACGGGTGCCGCGACCGGGTTCCTCTGGTGGAACGCCGCGCCCGCCCGAATCTTCATGGGCGACACCGGCTCGCTCGCGCTCGGCGGGCTCTTCGGGGCGCTCGCGCTCGTGACGAACACCGCGATCCTCTTGGTCATCATCGGCGGGCTCTTCGTGTTGGAGACGCTTTCGGTGATCGCGCAGGTGATCTCGTTCCGTGGGTTCGGACGTCGCGTCTTCCGGATGTCTCCGATCCATCATCATTTCGAGTTGGCCGGCTGGCCCGAATTCACCGTGATCGTTCGGTTCTGGATCGTCGCAGGACTCTGCTCGGCCGTCGGGATCGGTCTGTTCTATGCCGACTTCATCGCGCGCGGAGGCCTGGGATGAGGACGATGCGCGCCCCGTGCGGAGGGACTCCGTGAGCGGAACGTTCTCCGACGACCGCGTGGTGGTGATCGGCGCCGGCGTCGCGGGGATCGCGGCGGCCGGCGCGCTCGCGCACGAGGGCGCCTCCGTGGTGATCACCGAGGCTCGCCCGCGTGCGCTGCTCGGCGATCTCCAGGAGCTCGAGGCGCTCGGCGTGGAGGTCTTCGCCGGCGGGCACGAGCGCTCGCATCTCGACGACGCGACGCTCGTCGTGACCAGCCCGGGGGTCCCGCCCTCGGCCGAGGTGCGGAGGTGGGCGCTCGAGCGCGGCATCCCGGTGTGGGGCGAGGTGGAGCTGGGAGCCAAGCTGGTCCACGTGCCGTACCTCGCCGTGACCGGAACGAACGGGAAGACGACGACGTCGGGCATGATCTCGGCGTGTTTGCGCGCCGGCGGCCTGGATGCGGTCGCCTGCGGAAACATCGGCAGGCCGTTCCCGACGGCGGCCCTCGAGCACCATGACGTGCTGGTCGTCGAGGCATCGTCCTTCCAGCTCGCGGACCAGGAGTCGCTGCACCCCCGCGTCTCCGTGCTGCTCAACCTCGCGCCGGATCATCTCGACTGGCATGGATCGTTCGAGGCGTACGTCGATGCGAAGCGCCGCATCTACGCGCGGCAGACGGCCGCCGGCGACGTCCACGTCGGTGCGCGCGACGACGTCGGCGCGGCGCGCGTCTCGGCGGAGGCGCCCTGCCCGGTGGTCTGGTTCCGCTCGGACGATCCGGGCCCCAGCGAGGTTGGTTACCGCGACGGCACCCTCCTCGCGATGCTGGACGGGCCGGAGGAGCTCGGTGAGATCGACGGGGAACGGGCGGGATACCGCGCCGATGCGGCGGCGGCCGCCGCGGCCGCCCTCGCTTACGGCGTGGGAGCCCCGGCGGTCCGCGCCGGCCTGGCGAGCTTCGCGCCCGAGCGTCACCGCGGCGAGTCGGTCGCCGAAGCCGATGGCGTGCGGTTCCTCGACAACTCGAAGGCGACCAACGTCCATGCCGCGATCGCCGCCATCGACGGCGTCCACGACGCCGTCCTGATCGCCGGCGGTCGAGCGAAGGGCCAGGATCTCTCCCCGCTCGCGACGCGCGCGGGCCGGCTCGCAGCGGTGGTCGTCGTGGGCGAGAGCGCGGACGTGCTCGCCGGAGTGTTCGACGGTCTCGCGCTCGTACGCCGTGCGGCGTCGATCGAAGAAGCGACCGAGACGGCGTTCGCGTTGGCCACGCGGCCGGGAGTGGTGCTGCTGGCGCCGGCGTGCGCGAGCTGGGATCAGTTCCACGATTACCGCGAACGCGGCGAGCGGTTCGCCGTCGCGGCCCGCTCGATCGCTCGGGGGGTGCGGCTCGATGGCTGAACGTCGATCCGGGGCGATGAAGCCCCGCCGGCCTTCGCGTGACGAGCCACCGGCCCGGCCCTCCCTGCGGCTCGTTCCGAGCGATCGGCGCCCCGGCGCCAAGGAAGGGGCTCGGCTGGCGCGCGTCGACCTCGCGCTCCTGTTCTCTTCGGCGGGGTTCCTCACCGCCGTCGGGCTCGTGATGGTGCTCTCCGCGGGATCCGTGTCGGCCGCGCAGGGTTACGGGGGCAACAGCTTCTGGTACTTCGAACGCCAGGTGGTCTACGCGGCGGTCGGTGTGGTCGCGGCGATGCTGCTCGCACGGCTGCCGCCGCGGCGCTGGAAGATGCTCGGGGTTCCTCTCCTCGGGGTGGCCGCCATCCTGATGACGATCGCCGCGCACCCAACCTCCGGCACGGCGCTGTACGGGGCGTCGCGGTGGATCGATCTGGGGCCTGTGACGCTTCAACCGTCGGAGCTCGCGAAGCTCGGTCTCGTCGCGACGACGGCGACGATCCTGTCGAACAAATGGGGCAAGCTGCACGACCTCGGACAGCTGTTGATCCCCCTCGGTCCGATCGTGGTCGTGGTCGCGGCGCTGGGCCTCCTGCAGCGCGACCTCGGCACCACGATGATCTTCTGCGCCACCGTCTTCGTGTTGCTGTTCATCGCCGGCGTCCGGTTGCGATACCTCTTCGCCGGTGGTGCGATCGGCGCGGTCGGGGTCGCCTACCTGATCTTCGGCGAGGCGTATCGCCGGACACGGTTCTTCGAATCGTGGCTCGACCCCTGGGCCGACCCGAAGAAGTCGGGGTACCAGCTGATCCAGGGGCTGATCGCGATCGGGTCGGGAGGCTGGTTCGGCACCGGGCTCGGAACGAGCCGCGCGAAGTGGGACTTCCTTCCGAACGCGCACTCGGACTTCATCTTCGCGGTGATCGGCGAGGAGCTCGGGCTGCTCGGGGCGCTCGTCGTCCTGATCGCCTTCGGGGTGCTCGTCTGGGCCGGCGTGCGGATCGCGATCCACTCGCACGACACGTTCGAGCGGCTCCTCGCCGCGGGCGTGATCGCATGGATCAGCGTGCAGGCCGTCATCAACCTGGGCGCGGTGACGGGTCTGCTGCCCATCACCGGGGTCCCTCTGCCGCTCGTATCCTTCGGTGGCTCGGCCCTCGTCGTGACGCTCGCCGGGATCGGTGTCCTCGCCAGCGTCGCACGGTCGAACGGGGGCGGTCTGCGCCGCCGTCGCTCGGGGAAGGCAGCTCGGTGAACATCGTGGTGGCGGGGGGCGGGACCGCCGGTCACGTCTACCCGGCCCTCGCCATGGCTGATGCGCTCCGCGAACGGCACGGGGCGAAAGTGACGTTCCTCGGCTCGTCGGACGGACCGGAGTCGGAGCTCGTCCCCGCGGCGGGATACCCCTTCACGGCGCTCCGCGTCGCCTCGGCGCAGAAGCGCGTCTCGATGCGTTCGGTCCGCGCGCTCGGGAAGACGCTGCTGTCCTCGCGCAGGTGCCGTCCGTTGGTGGCAGCCGCCGATGCCGTCGTCGGC
>JALYLP010000139.1 GCA_030774195.1 Actinomycetota bacterium
GTGCAATGCACCTCGCCGCCCGGCCCGGCGGCTCTCGCGAACCAATACGCCGAGTAGCCGAACCCGGACCCGAGCTCCATCACCCGGTGCACTCCGACCGACCGCGCCAACACCTCCAGCGTGACGCCGACGTTCCGCCCCACGATCGGGAAGCCTCGCCGGGCGGCCTCGGCCTCCATCTCCAACAGCACCGGCTCGTCGAAGCGCTGGAGCCGTTCGGCCATATACGCCTCGATCCGGGGATCTACGATGTCCATGGCCTCCACGCTACCCGACCCGGCGGGTGGGATAGGCTCCGGCGGATGTCGGAGACGAACGGGTCGGGCCGTCGCGCGCGGATCGTCGAGCTGGTGCGCGAGGGTCATCGGGCGATCACCGGATCCGAGCTCTCCGTGTCGCTCGGCGTGTCCCGGCAGGCGATCGTGAACGACATGGCGATCCTGCGAGCGGCCGGTGAACCGATCGGCGGGAGCCCGCAGGGCTACCAGTGGGGTGGGGATCCGACGAGCGGCGTCTTCGCGGTCCTGACCTGCGCCCACGACCGCGAGGGATCACAGAAGGAGCTGGAGACGCTCGTTGCGCACGGCATCACGGTGCACGACGTCGTGATCGATCATCCGCTCTACGGTGAGATCCGAGCCGACCTCATGATCTCCTCGCACCGCGACGTCGAGCGTTACACGGAGGTGCTGCACACCTCCGACACGCAACCGCTGTCGTCACTGACGGGTGGCGTGCATCGGCACCGCGTCCGCGCGCCCGACGACGTCGCCCTCGCGTCCGCCCGGGGGGATCTCGAGTTGCTCGGGTTCCTCCACGAGGGGTGAACCGGATGAGTGACGAGCGCCGCGTCACGGACTCGGGGATCGAGCTCCGGGCTCTCTACGAGCCGAGGGACCTCGATAGGTGGAACCCCGACGACAGCCTCGGCGACCCCGGCGCATTCCCGTTCACGCGCGGCCCGTATCCGTCGATGTACCGCGGCCGTTTATGGACGATGCGTCAGTACGCGGGTTTGGGAGCCGCGGAGGACACGAACCGCCGGTTCCGCTACCTGCTGGAGCACGGACAGACGGGTCTATCGGTCGCGTTCGATCTGCCGACGCAGATGGGCCTCGACTCGGACCACCCTCGCGCGGAGGGTGAGGTCGGCCGGACCGGGGTCGCCATCGATTCGGTCGAGGACATGGAGCGGCTCTTCGCCGGGATCCCCCTCGCCCAGGTGTCGACGTCGATGACGATCAACGCGACCGCGCCGATCCTGCTGTTGCTCTACGAGCTCGTCGCCGAGGAACAAGAGGTCCCCGCCGCGGACCTCGCCGGGACCGTCCAGAACGACCTCCTGAAGGAGTACGCGGCGCGTGGCACGTACATCTACCCGCCCGGACCCTCGATGCGCCTCATCACCGACCTGTTCTCCTACTGCAACGACCGGATCCCGCGCTGGAACACGATCTCGATCAGCGGGTATCACATGCGCGAGGCCGGGGCGACGGCCGCGCAAGAGATCGCGTTCACGCTCGCCGACGGGATCGCCTACGTGCAGGCGGCGCTCGACGCCGGACTGAGCGTCGACGACTTCGCGCCGCGGCTCTCGTTCTTCTTCGCGTGCCACATGAACTTCTTCGAGGAGGTTGCGAAGTTCCGCGCCGCGCGGCGCTTGTGGGCCCGGATCATGCGGGAACGATTCGGCGCGAAGGACCAGCGTTCGATGACGCTCCGGTTCCACACGCAGACCGGTGGGGCCACGCTCACCGCGCAACAGCCGGAGAACAACATCGTGCGGACCGCGCTCGAGGCACTGTCGGCGGTGCTCGGCGGCACCCAATCGCTGCACACGAACGCCTTCGACGAGGCGTTGGCGCTACCGACCGAGCGCTCGGCAACGATCGCCCTGCGGACCCAGCAGGTGATCGGCTACGAGACGGGCATCTCGGAGGTGGCGGATCCCTTCGGCGGGTCCTACTTCGTCGAATCGCTCACCGACGACCTCGAGCGGGCCGCGGCCGAGTACCTCGAGAAGGTCGACGCGATGGGCGGGGCCGTGGCGGCGATCGAGGCGGGCTTCTACCAGGACGAGATCCACGAGGC
>JALYLP010000140.1 GCA_030774195.1 Actinomycetota bacterium
GCATCGCACATGCCGATCAGCGGCACCGTCGCGCGTAGCGCCGAGGGCTTCGAGCTCCGGCCGTCAGAGCTCCCGTAGGAGCGCCACCAGCTCCTCGGGACCGGCGACCGTGAGATCCGCCTTCGAGATCAACTCCTCTGGCGTCTCCTCGCCGACCACCGCGATCCGACAGATCGCGAGGCCATCCGCAGCGAGCACCTCCAACGCATCGAACGCGGGCTCGTCGCCGAGGTCGTCGCCCGCGTAGAGCGCCGCCTCGGCTCGGGTCCGGGCGACGACCTCGGCGACGACCGCCCCCTTGCTGCTCCCCTTCCGGGCGAGCTCCAGCACCCGCTTCCCGGGCAACACGTCGAGCCCGTATCGGTCGGCGATCGCGGCGAGGGGCCCTGCGATCCGGGCGGTCGCCGCATCGGGGTCGGGGGTCGTTCGAACGTGGACGGCGATGCTCGCGCTCTTGTCCACCACCCGTACGCCGAGCTCCCCGGCGACCGCGGCGTTGACGTCGGCGAGGACCTCCGGGGGCAAGGCGGGGGAATCCTCCATCCCGAACTGTCCGATCACCTGGAGGCCGTCGACACGCAACACGCTTCGGATGAAGCCGGATCGTCGTCCTGTGACGATGGTTACGCTCCCGGCGCGCTCGACCAACCCGGCGAGGGCCTCCTCGGCGCCGGCGACCGGCCGCGCCTCCTCGGACCGAACGACGATGGGCGAGAGCGTCCCGTCGAAGTCGAGCAGGAGGGCGGCGCGGGCGAGCTGCGCCTTCACCTCCTCGAGGCTCACCGCCGGACGCCCCGCAGCGCCACCCGGCCGATCCGAAGGGGGCGGCGCAGCCTCCGCTCGGCCGGTCCGACCATGCCGCGAGAGAGGTTCCGTGCGGTCCCGATCACCGAGACGTGCGAGAACGCCTGCGGGAAGTTGCCGGTGAGGCGCCCGTTCGCGACGTCGTACTCCTCCGACAGGAGGCCGACGTCGTTGCGGACGTCGAGGACGCGTTCGAAGAGCTCCCGCGCCTGATCGTCGTGCCCTTGCAACGACAGGCAGTCCGCGAGCCAGCATGTGCACGGGATGAAGGCGCCTTCACCGCCCGGCTGACCATCGATGCGCGATGCGGTGTCGTAGCGACGGACGAAACCGTCCACCATCAGCTGATCCTGGATCGCGGCGACGGTGCCGACCATCTTCGGGTCATCGGCCGAGATGAACCCGACGAACGGCAACATCAGGAGCGCGGCGTCCAGTTCCTTCGACCCGTAGGACTGGACGAACGACCCGAGCTCCTCGTCGAACGCCTCGGCCATGATCTCGTGGTGGATCTCGTCGCGGAGGGCCCGCCAGCGATCGACCGGCCCGGGGAACCCGAACAGCTCGACGTCGCGGATCGCCCGGTCGACGCCGACCCACGCCATCACCTTCGAATGCGTGAAGTGCTGGCGACCGCCGCGCACCTCCCAGATCCCTTCGTCCGGCTCTCGCCACGCCGACTCCAACACGTCGAGGATGCGGAGCTCCATCTCCCACGCAGCGGCTTCGTGCGGAAGTCCCTCGCGTGAGGCCTGGTGGAGCAGATCGAGGACCTCGCCGTAGACATCGAGCTGGAACTGCCGCGAAGCGTCGTTCCCGACGCGCACCGGCAGCGAATCCTCGTATCCCGGCAACCATTCGATCTCGAGCTCCGGCATCCGCCGCTCGCCGGCGAGGCCGTACATGATCCGCAGATCGCGCGGGTCGCCGGCGACGGCTCGAAGCAGCCATTCGCGCCACGCCTCGGCCTCATCCTCGTACCCGGCCATGAGCATGGCGTAGAGCGTGAACGTCGCGTCGCGGAGCCAGCAGAACCGGTAGTCCCAGTTGCGGGCCCCCCCGAGCTCCTCCGGCAGCGACGTCGTCGGCGCGGCGACGATGCCTCCTGTCGGCCGGTACGAGAGCGCCTTGAGCGTGAGGAGCGACCGGATGACCGCGTCCCGCCATTCGCCGCGGTACGTGCACCGCGCCGTCCAGTCGCTCCAGTACCGGGCCGTGCTCTTGAGCGCGTCCCACGGGTCGATCCGCGGCGGCGCTGGCTCGAACGAGCGGTGCCAGGTCATCGTGAACGCGACCCGATCCCCCGCGGCGATGCGGAAGTCAGACGTGACGTTGCCGGTCACCACGTCGAGCGGGGCGTCGGTCCGAAGTTCGACCGCGTCCGGACCGGCGACCGCCGTGACGCTTCGACGTCCCTGACGGAGCCACGGGACAGCGAGCCCGTAGTCGAAGCGAAGGAGCAACTCCGAGTGCATGGACACGACCCCGCGCGTGCCACGAACGAGCCGAACGACCCGAGCCTGCGCCCGGCGCGGGGTCATGAAGTCCGTGACGTGGACGGACCCTGTCTCCGTCTCGTGCTCCGTCTCGAGCACGAGCGTGTCCGCACGGTAACGACGCCGCGTCCGGAAGTTGCCGGTCGGAGACAGGAGCCACCGCCCTCGCGTCTCGTCACCGAGGAGCGCCGCGAAGCACGCTCCGGAGTCGAACCTCGGGAGGCACAGCCAATCGATCGACCCGTTCCTGCCCACCAACGCCGCGGTGTGCGTGTCGCCGATCATCGCGTAGTCCTCGAGCGGAAGCGCCACGGATGCAACGCTACCTGCTGATGCTACGGTTCGCCGCGATGTCGGATGACCCGAGGCTCGAGCCCGCGCTCACGACGGTGTGGCCCGGTCGAGCAACGGCCGTCGTTCCCATCGAGGCGGGCATCACCAACCGGAACTACCGGGTCGACGTTGACGGCGAGACCTTCGTCCTTCGGCTCGCGGGAACCGACACGGAGCTGCTCGGGATCGATCGAGCGGCCGAGGTCGAGGCCGGGCGGGTCGCCGCCGAGGCCGGCGTCGGTCCCGAGGTGGTCGCGTTCGAACCCGATCTGGGCTGCATCGTGACCAGGTTCGTGGGCGGCAGCCCGATCCCGGAGGAAGAGCTCGGGAACGAGACCGTGATGCGTTCCGTGGTGGCGTCGATCCGTGCGATCCACGGCAGCCGGCCGATCCGAGCGACCTTCCCCGTGTTCCAGATCGTCGAGGGGTTCCGGGACGTCGCGACCGCGCGCGGTGTGCACGTGCCGATCGACTACGAGGCGGCGCACGCGGTCGCCGTTCGGATCGAAGCGGCCTTCGCTGCAGCGCGGGCGCCGCTCACCACCTGTCACAACGACCTCCTGAACGCGAACTTCCTCCTGGAGGGGGACCACACGTGGATCGTCGACTACGAGTACGCCGGGATGGGCGACCCGTTCTTCGACCTGGGCAACCTGTCGATCAATAACGGGCTGGACGACGGCGCGCAGGCGCTCCTCCTCCGGACGTACTTCGGTGACGTGCGCGACGTCCACCGAGCGAGGCTGGCGCTGATGCGGATCGTCTCCGATCTTCGCGAAGCGATGTGGGGGGTCGTGCAGCAGGCCATCTCGACGCTCGACTTCGATTACGTCGGCTACGCGGGTCGCCACTTCCACAGGCTCCTCGCCAACGCGGATGACCCGCGTGTCGATGGGTGGCTCGACGCGGCCAAGGAGCCGTTGCCCGCTACGACGTAGGACCGGGGACCGGGATGTCCTCGCCCGCGAAGACGCACCCGTTCCAGTAGGCCTCCAGCCGGCGGGTGGCCTTCCGCCAGCCCTTCACGTCGAAGTGCAGCTCATCGGGAGGATCGAGCCGCCCCCAGTCGTAATGGACGGTGAGACCGTCGGATCCGATCGTCTTGAAGCGATGCGGGCGGCGCGAGCTGCGCGTGAAGCTAGATCGGCGACTCGAACGAGGCGGCTCGCAATGGGCTTCGAGCCACACGAACGACCCGACCAAACCACGGCGAGGGTCGAGCCAGACCCACACCTGGCCTCCGCGTTCACCGATGAACGCGGAGGCCTTCTCCGACGTCACGATCTTCATGTCGCTATCGAACCACGAACCGTCGGCTGGTGGGTCGCGTGTACGCCCCACCAGCCGATCGATCT
>JALYLP010000141.1 GCA_030774195.1 Actinomycetota bacterium
GTCGACGAGGTCGGCCCGCCGGGACGCAGCGTGTGGGAGTTCGACTGGGACGGCGACGCGACCGTGGTCGCGATGACGTCGGGGGAGTCCGGTGGATCCGGTTGGTACCGCTGCGCGGTCGCTCGTCTGGACCTCGGGACCCGAAGGGCCATCACGCTGTACGAGCCGACGTGGCAGCTCGAGGGACTCGCGCTCGCACCGGACGGCGCTCGTGCGGCCATCGTCGAGGGCTACTCGAGCGATCACGGCATGCTGAGCGGCAGCGTCAAGATCGTCGACGTCGCGGCGGGGGGCGCCACGGATCCGTGGGTGGGGCTCGAGACCGTCGGCCTCGTGGAGTGGTGCGACCCGGCGACCCTCTGGTACGCGCGCTACGACGGCACCGGCACCGCCTGCGGTCGGATCACGCTGGACGGATCGCGGGAGGAGCTGTGGGCGGGGGCCTCGTTCATCGGCGGCAACGTCACGAAGCCGGCGTGCGTCGTTTCGAACGGCGGCGAGGTCGTGTACACGACGCACCAGGCGCACGGCATCGCGCCCGAGCTCGCGCGGTTCGATCACGCAACGCGCGGGTGGGAGCTGCTGACCTCCTTCAACGACGCGATCGTCGACGGCACCGTGTTCCCCGACATCCGAGCGTTGAGCTGGTCGGCCGACGATGGGCTGCGGATCGACGGCCTCTTGCTCACGCCGCGGGGCGTGACGGGACCATTCCCGTTGCTCGCGCTCGTCCACGGAGGGCCGTCGTGGTGCTGGAACGGCTACTTCTCGGATTCCGAGCCGAACGCGACGCTGCTCGCCGACGCCGGCTACGCGGTTCTCATGCCTAACCCTCGAGGAAGCAACGGTCGGGATCACGCGTTCGCGCAGGCCGTGATCGACGATCCGGGCGGCAAGGACTTCGCCGACGTGATGGCCGGGATCGACCTCTGTATCGAGCGCGGGATCGCGGACCCCGACCGCCTCGGGATCTCCGGGCTCTCCTACGGGGGATACATGACCGCGTGGGCTGTCACCCAGACCGATCGGTTCGCGGCTGCGGTCGCGAATTCGGTGATCGCCGACTGGGTGTCGTTCCACCTGACGGCGGACATCGCCGCGTTCGACGACTTCATCATCGGCGATGCCTGGGCCGATCCGAACGGCCCGTACGTTCGCTGGTCTCCCGTGTATCACGCCGCAGCCTGCACGACGCCGACCCTGATCATCCAAGGCGCGATGGACCGATGCACACCGGTGGGACAAGCCGAAGAGCTCTTCGCGGCGATCGCACGGACGGGTGTCGACACCGAGCTCGTCGTTTACCCGCGTGAGGGGCACGTGCCCTTCGAACGTGCCCACGCACGCGATGCGATCGTACGCACCCAGGCCTGGTTCGATCGGTATCTGAGGCCCGGCGGGTCGGGGGAACCCGATCATGCGGGGTGACCCGCAGGCGGTCCTCATCACCGGCCTGTTCGGCACCGGGAAGAGCTCGGTAGCGATCGAGATGGCCGACAGACTCGAGAAGCATGATCTTCCGTATGCAGTGATCGACCTCGACTGGTTGTGTTGGGGCTGGGCCGGCGGAGCGGAAGGTTCCGAGCACCGGATGATGCTCGCGAACCTCGTTCCGATCGTTGCGAACTACCTCGGGGCCGGCGTGCGCTACTTCATCTTCGCTCGTTCGATCAGGACTCCGCCGGAGCTGGCGAGCCTGCGGTCCGTCCTGTCCATGCCGCTGAAGGTCGTCGAGCTGACGGTGCCGTTGTCGGAGATCGAGCGACGACTCGCGCCCGAGATCACGGCGGCCCGGAAGGACGATCTGCGCGATGCGAAGACGTGGCTCGAAGCCGGAGAAGGGGTCGGTCTGGGCGACATCTCGGTCCCGAACGACCGGCCGCTTCGAGACGTCGCTTCGGACATCCTGGGTCGGCTCGGCTGGACCGGGTTGGAGTGATGGAGAGCGATCGGCTCAGGGTCGGCGCAGCGAAACGATCATGTTGACGACCTTCGTCGCCAGCACGACATCACCCGGCTCAAGATCCGCGGGGACACCCTCCGGTCCGAGCCGAGCCCGACCGACCGACCGGTCCGGGAAGGTGACGGTCACGTCCCGATAGATCACGCCGTGCAGGTCGACCTGCTTCACGTCCAGGACGACGACTTCTTCCTCGCCGAGCACGAACCGAGCCTACTCGCCCGCGCCGGACCATCTGCGACGGGCACCGATCGGGTGACCTCCCCCGGCCGGCCGCCCCTGCGACATCCACCTACCGATGCCCGATCAGCGTGTGGAGGCCTTCCGGGAGGCGTTCGTTCCCGAAGGACTGCCCGAGGGTTGCATGCACGCCGTGCCGGGCGAGCAGATCGGGAACCACACTCGTGTCGACCAGCACGTTGTCGTGGCGCTCGTCGTCACGCCGCCACGATCCGTCCTCGTTCTTCATGAAGATCGCCATCTGACGAACGAAGCGGTCGGGCGAGGGAACGGAGCGTTCGGTGATGATGGCCCAATCGTCCGCGACCCACGCACCGGTGGAGGGCGACGACCTCGCCTCTCCGTAGGACAGGTCGCAGAGGTCGATCGCGAGCAGGCCGTCGGGACGGAGGGCTTCGGCCATCGCCACGAGGGCGCGTTCGATCGCGTCGGCGTCCGGCAGGTAGTTCGCGACGTGACCAACCGAGACGATCGCGTCGGCGTCCGGGATGGGATCGTCGGGCAAGGTTAGACGCCGGATCTCCTGGACGTCGCCGGCGTAGTCCTGGGCGATGTCGAGCATGGAAGGAGATGCGTCGGTGGCGATCACGTGATGGCCCGCATCAACGAGGTACTTCGTCAGCAGCCCGCTCCCACACCCGAGCTCGACCACGAGGCCGTCGCGCTCGCGGACGGGCTCGAGCAACGAGAGGATCCCCGGCGCACAATCTTCCGCATGGAAGGCGAACCCACGGTGATGGATCAGCGCCAGGTCGGCGCGATAGTACGGAGTACCCTCGGCTGCCATCGCGGCATCGTTCCACATGCGCACGTCGGCGGTCGACGGTGGACCGGCGGGTGCCCGGCAGGCGTGAGGACGTCACACCTAGACTCGGCGCCATGAAGATCGGCGTGATCCTCCCAGCCGCCGAAGCGGACGGCCCGGGTGAGACGCCCGGGTGGCCAGCGATCCGGTCCTTCGCGCGAGCGGCAGAGGCGCACGGGCTCGATTCGGTGTGGATGTTCGACCATCTCTTCGATCAGACCGAGGCCGGGTCGATCGAGGGCATGCACGAGGCGTGGACGATCGTGAGCGCCGTCGCCGCGACCACGGAACGGGTCGAGATCGGCACCCTCGTGCTCTGTACGAGCTTCCGCGGTCCCGGACTGACGGCGAAGATGGCCGTCACCGCCGACGAGGTGAGCGACGGCCGCGTGATCCTCGGACTCGGAGCGGGATGGCACGATCCCGAGTACGACGCGTTCGGCTTCCCGAAGGACCACCGGGTGGGCCGGTTCGAGGAGACGATCCAGATCATCGCTCCGCTGCTCCGAGGCGAGCCGGTGACCTTCGCGGGCCGATACCACACGGCGCGCGACGCCCGGCTGGTGCCCGCTGCTCGCCGGCGGATCCCGATCCTCGTCGCGGGGGAGGGACCGAGGATGGTGCGCCTGGCGGCCCGGCATGCCGACGCGTGGAACACGGCTTGGTACGGCGCACCGGATGAGCGGCTCTCTCGACAGCTTGCGGCTCTCAGGGACGCCCTGGAGGGTGAAGGTCGCGACCCCGGAACGATGACGAGGACCGTCGGGATGGTCGTTCGCGATCCCCGCGTCGACGAGCCGGCAGACGAGAACGAGTTCGCAGGATCTGTGGACGCGTTGGCTAACGCCATCGGCGCGTACGCACGCCTCGGGATCGACCACCTGATCGTGCTGCTGCAACCGATGACCGAGCCGTCACTCGATCGGTTGCGCGCAGCCCTCGAGCGGCGCGCCGATCTCGAGAACCTCCCCTAACGGGGGGAGGACGAGGGACGTGTCACGACGATACCGACTCGAGGCCGGTCGCCGAGACGACGGAGCGTTGCTCGGTCCGGTCGTCCCCACCGCGACATGGTCGTGCGGCGCGCGGGCGATACCGAGTCGCGGAGAGCGCGCTTCGCCGACTCCGGCACGCGCCTGCGCCCCGGCTTCGTCCAGATCCCGAATCGCTCGATCCCTCGCGTTCTCATCGGATCACGGTCCTTCCCTGGACCAACGTCACGCCTCGAGCTGGAACCGGCTCCGGTCCGCTGTCGGGGGCGCGTGCAGCGAGGAGATCCTCGGCAAGCGTTCGCGGAGCCCTCAGCTTCGGCTCGGGATGCGCGTCGGGGAATGCGTGTCCGGAGGATGGATCTCGCGGACGGGTCGGGTCCTGGAGGGTGACCGACATGATGTCTTCCTTCTTTCGTCCGTGGGTGCCCACGGCTTCTGCGTTCGGTTCGTCAGGCAGCTGTCGCGGAGGGGGGAGCCCCTTCCGGGG
>JALYLP010000142.1 GCA_030774195.1 Actinomycetota bacterium
CCGTTCAGCACCTCCGCCACGCTAGGGCGTGGAGGAACTAGGAACGGATCTCGACGTCGGTGAAGACGTCGGTCTCTCCGATCCCGGTGACGGCGATCTCGCTGTCACGGCCGTCGGTCCACGCGGGGTAGACGACCCTGTTGTTGGCCGCGATCCCGCTGTAGTCGCCGATGAACGCACCGGATGCGAAGAATCCGTTATCCGGGTTCCACGTCGCGGTGCTGATGCGTCGGTTCGGCCATGTGGCACCATCGTTCCGCGACACCGTCTCGAAGGTCCCGATGTCGTGGTTGTTCGGATCCTGTCGCCGGTCGAGCCACATCGCCACGAATCGACCGCGCTGATCCGCCGCGATCCACGGGAAGAACTGGTTGTTCCTCGCCGGGCTGCCGCTGCTCAAGCTGATCGGGATCGCGTCCGACCATGTCATCCCGCCGTCGTGCGACAGGCTCACGTCGATATCGCCGTTCCCCTGCCCACGGATGTAGTTCGTATAAACGAAGGCGAGGGTTCCGGTGACCGCGCTGTAGGCCAACCCAACGGTGTTCGGCGTGCGGAAATGCGTGTTCGGGATCTGGTCCCCCAGGTCCGGGTTGTCGACCCACTGCCCGGGCTTGTTCACGTTGACGCTGGACGAGAAGCTCGCGCCCCCGTTCGTGGACTTCTTGAACCGCAGACCGTGGTCGAGCCCCGTGTTGCACTCCTCGAGGATGTACGCGATGTCCAGCTTCCCGTTCTTCTCGACGACCGGAACGGAGAACTGGTTGGCTGAGAAGCCCAAGCCGCCCGCGCCCGGACTATCGGCCACCACGTTCGTGTGGCTCCAGACCGTCAGGGAGGGGTCCTGGGACGGGACCGAGTCGGTATACGCGAGCTTGATCGGGCATGTGTCGCTGGAGCCGTCGTCCAGGATGTGGAACCGGGTCCACGTCACGTACAGACGCCCGTACCACGGGCTGCTCGGGTTGTTGTCGATCGTTATGTACTCCTTGTCGTTGAAGGAGTGCGTGTCGACCGTGCCCGTCGTCGGGTCGAAGTTCGTCGCGGCGATGGCTGCCCGGCGACCCGGGGTCCAGGTCGCTCCGTTGTCGAGCGACTTGTAGATCTGAACCTCCGACTGCGGGAGCTGCCGGAAGAAGCACAGCTGCGACAGGTAGAACGCGTGGTCGCGTGAGCTGTACGCGACGGCCGGGTCTCCACCGTTACAGATGTCGCTGGTCGGGCGGAAGACCGGAACGACCCGCGTGCTTGCCCACGTTCGTCCGCCGTCGGAGGTCCGCATGACGACCGTACCGCCGCTCACGTAATCGTTCGCGCCGGCGACAGCGACCATGGGGTTGTCGGTGCTGTAGGCGACCGACTCCTCGTTCTGAGGAAGCGGTGGGTAGCTGTCGTCGTTCATCTGGACGTTGTTCAGCGATGTCGCGGTCGTCGCCGCGGAGGCCGTGGCCCCGACGGAAGCCGTGAACCTCGCCTGCGTCTGCATCACCGTCGGGTCCAGACTGAACCGAACGCCGTTCGAGATGCCGCCCGAGAAGCTCTGGACATGCTTGACCCAAAGAGGTGCGGAGGTGGCCGCCACTCCGGTGGCGGGGGGCGCCACCACCCCTACCGTTGCCGCGAGCGATACCGCGGCGACCAACAGACGGGATCCTTTCACGAGGTGTCCTTTCCGCTCGACCCGCCGGGACAGCCCGCGTCGGGTCAGCTCTGCTCGGATACCGATTCTTCGCACGCCGAGGGCTCCCCGTCGCCATGCGCCTGGCGTACACGATGTACTGCGAGGAAGCTCGCTTCCGCGTGCCGTCAGGAGAGGAGGTACGCGATCGGCGCCAGCACCATCGTGAGGAGCGCCAGTCCGACGATCGCTTTGGACACCCAACCGGAGCGCCAACGCCCCATCGTGCCTCGATCGTTGCCGAGGAGCAGCACAGACGCGAGAAGTACCCGAACCCGCGGATCCGTCCGCGACGCCCAGAACCGCGCGTTCGGACGGCCACGCGCGAAGCGTACGCCCGAACCGTGGTGTGGCTGTTCTCCGCCGGGTCAGCGCTACGGCTTGACGAGCGAGATCTTCGTGCCGTTGCTGTCGCCGTCCGGATCGTGGTTGGCGGTTGGCTTGTACGCACCGACGGCCGAAGTGACCTTCGTGACGCTGAACACGATGGAGCGCTTGGACTTCGCGAGCTTCCGGTCGATCCGGCAGAGGCCGCTGGCGTTCGTCGTGCAGGTGCCCGTGGTGCCGTTCGGCCACTTCCCGGTCACGATCGCGCCTGCGACGACCGCCCGGTCCTGATCCTCGACGAGGATCCGCACCTGTGCGCGCCATCCGGTAGCGAGCAGCGCGCTCGTATCGTCCAGATCGCCGACATGCACGGTGGGTGCAGGGGGAGGGGGCGGCGCCGTACCTGCGGGGCCGTGGAACAGGTCGACCGAGAAGGACCCGCCCGCCCCGTCGTGTTCGGTCGTGAAGGTCGGATCGCCCGGGAACGGCTCGATCCGGATCGAGTAGGTGCCGGCGACCGTCGGCATCGCGTGCAACGTCTCCTGGCGGCCCAGGCCGCACTCGTCCCCGGCGGCGCACGTGCTGGCGTCGAGCTCTGCGCCGCTCGGGTCGAGCAACGAGGCATCGAGGTCCGGGTTCCATTCGAAGAGCAGGCATCCGAGTGGCCCGACGTCGAGCACGCAGTACGGCGCGCCATCGACCGTGATCGTCGCGGCGATCGGCACGCCCAGATCGCCGGCTCCGAGCGTGAAGGTCTTGGTCGTGGTTCCGAAGTCGGGGACAGAGCCGGTGAGGCGTTGGTAGGCGGGGAACGGCGTCTGGCCCGAGCCGCCGGCGGCCTGCGCGATCGCCTCGTACCCGTCGAGCAGGCCGGCGC
>JALYLP010000143.1 GCA_030774195.1 Actinomycetota bacterium
GCCCAGCACGACCAGGTCGCCGCGGGGACTCCAGTCGAATACGTCGGTCGCGTTGGTCGCCACCTTTCGGACGGTGCCGGTCGCGATGTCGACGATCGCGATCGAACACCGGCTTCTCCCCGGGACGCTGCTCTGGCAATAGGCGATCTGGCGGCCGTCCGGCGACCATGTCGGGGAGCTCTCCTCGGGCGGGACGCCCATCGAGCCCACCAAGATGTGCTCGTCGGTGCCGTCGGGGTGCATCAGCCAGATCTTCCCGTGCTGGAATCCGGACGCGCCCGCTCCTTCGAACGCGATCCAGCTCCCGTCTGGCGACCAGGCGGGCTCCGCAGCAGCTGCCAAACCGGACTCGGCAGCCGCGACCGAGCGGGAGATGAGCGACGTCACGCCCGTGCTGACGTCGGCGATACCGATGCTGTCTCCAGATGTCGTGCTCGCCTCGAAAGCCAGCCTCGACCCGTCGGGCGACCAGACGGCGATCCGTTCGTTCATGTCCGTCGTCCGACTCACCTGCCGTACTGAGCTGCCATCGGCATCCATGACGAATAGATCGAGACCGTTGCCTGGACCGTTGCCTGCGTCTGAGATGAACGCTATTTGGTCCCCCGAGGGAGACCACGCCGGCGCATAGGCTCCCAGCGGTTGATGCGTGAGCTGCTGGATACCGCCGCCGTCGGCACCCATGACGAAGATCTGATAGCGGAAGCGGCCGCCCATCCGGCGAGTGAACGCGAGCTCCGTCCCATCGGGTGAGATGGCGAGCCCACCCAAGGTTCGGGCTATCCTGGTGCGGGAGAGCGGGGTGATCTTCCCGGTGTCGGGGTCCACCAGCGACAACCCACGACCGACCGCTCCAACCTTCGGGATGACCGAGACCGGGATCGGCGCGTCCCGGCGCTGGATCCTCGTTCCGACCGCGATCAGTGCCATCGTGATCGCGAGCGCCACGAGGACGGTCGCGATCCTCTCGTTCCGGCGCTTGCGGTCGCGGCGTCGCAACACACGCTCGTATCCGTCGGGAAGCGATGAGAAGCCCCCGACGCCTCGCTCGAGGATCTTCCGCGTGTCGCTCATGCGTCGCCTCCAAGCTGTCGTCGCAGGCTCGACCGCGCCCTGTGGATCCGCACACGAACCGAGTTCGCCTCGATCCCGAGCACGCGCCCGGCCTGCTCGGAATCCATCGCGAGCCAGTCAACGAGGACGAGTGCCTCGCGCTGTCCCGCCGGCAGCTTCGAGAGCGCCTGCTGGACGTCGTGTTGGTCGCCGACCATCTTGCTGTGGTCCTCGGATGGGATAGCAGCGAATGCCTTACGAGCTCGCACCGCGATCCGACGGAGCCGCTTGTGGTTCAGGTTGAGCGCCGTGCGGTAGGTGTAGCCAACCGGAGAGTCCATCCTGCTGACCCGGTCCCATCGTTCCAGGACGCGAGTCATGGTCTCCTGAGCGAGTTCCTCGGCTTCGAACGGGTCTCGGGTCAGGAGGTACAGCGCCTCGCACAGACGACCGTACTCGGCACGGAAGAACGACTCGAAGGCGGGGCCGTCGACAAGAGGGGTGACGATCTCGAGCCTCGCTGCGTCTTCCATGACGGAACATGAACCCCTCGGCCCCAGCCGGCGTTTCCATCATCATCCTTCGCCGGCCGCCGGATGCCCGGGTGGTAGCGTCCGCGCCCGTGAGCGGTGCGGACCTGGTGCTCGTCGGCGACGTCTACACGGTTGATGCGGCACGGCGGTGGGTACGGGCGGTCGCGATCAAAGGTGACCGGATCGTCGCGGTCGGCACCGAGGACGAGGTGCGCGATCGCGTTGGCGCTGTGGACGAGGTCGTCCGCGGCGCCTGCATCGTGCCGGGGTTCCAGGACGCGCACGTCCACGCGGCGTTCGCCGGCCGGATCCTCCTGAACGTCAACCTCGATGATCTGGCGACGAAGGACGCGTACCTCGAGCGGATCGCGAGCTTCGCACGCGAGCATCCCGATCTTCCGTGGATCGTCGGCGGCGGTTGGTACAACCCGGTGTTCCAGGCGACCGACGGCCCGCGGGCCGCAGACCTCGATGCCGTCGTCGCTGACCGACCGGTCTTCCTGATGAACACCGACACGCACGCGGCGTGGGTCAACACGAAGGCGCTCGAGGCCGGAGGGATCATCCGGTCGACGCCGGATCCGTGGGACGGCTACTACGTCCGCGATGCCGACGGCATCCCGACGGGATGCTTGCAGGAGGGCGCGGCGTACTCCTTCTGGTCCGACGCGGTGCCGCGCGCGTCCGTCGACGACTGGACGGAAGCGATCCGCGTGGCGCAGGGTCGGCTGCTCGCTCTCGGGATCACCGGCTGGCAGGACGCTTGGGTCGAGCCCGATCTGCTCCGGGCGTATCGATCGCTCGACGACGCCGGCGAGCTGCGCGCCCGCGTGGTGACGGCCCTCTGGTGGGATCGACATCGCGGCGCGGAACAGATCGACGGGTTCGTGGACCAGCGCGGGTTGGGGAGTGCCGGCAACGTTCATGCTTCGACCGTCAAGATCATGTTGGACGGCTGTCCCGAGACCTGCACCGCATCGATGCTCGCGCCGTACGAGGGACGCTTCGGGCAAGAGCACGACTGCGGGATCCAGTTCGTCGACATCGAGCTTCTGAACGAAGCGGTTGTGCGCCTCGATGCGCTCGGGTTCCAGGTGCATCAGCACGCGCTCGGTGATCGAGCGGTCCGCAGCGCCATCGACGCGATCGGGTCCGCACGCCGCGTCAACGGCCCGAACGATCTGCGGCACCACGTCGCCCACCTCCAGCTGCCGGATCGTGACGACATCCCGCGTCTCCGGGAGGTCGGTGCCGTCGCGAACATGCAGCCGTTCTGGGCGCAGCCGGATCCGACGATCGAGACCATGACGAAACCCCGAGTCGGCGACCGAGCCGATCGTCTCTATCCGATCGGCGACCTCCGACGGGCCGGCGCCGCATTGGCCTTCGGGAGCGACTGGCCGGTGTCGACACCGGACCCGTTCCAGCAGTTGGAGGTCGCCGTGACGAGACGAGTCCCGGGCTCGTCGGACGGCCCGATGCTCCTTGCAGCACAAGGCATCGATCTCCAGGCTGCCCTCGCCGCGTTCACCCGGGGCTCGGCGTTCGTGAACCACGACGACGAGGCGGGCTCCATCGAGCCAGGGATGCGAGCCGATCTCGCCGTGCTCGACCGGAACCCCTTCGACGGTCCGGCGAACGAGATCGCCACGACGCGCGTGACGATGACGCTCGCCGCCGGCCGCGTCGTGCACGATGCGACCTGAACCGCGGCCGTCCGCGCTATGCAGGAGCGATCGACACGTGACCGTTGCGCAGCGTCACGCTTAGCTTCGTGCTGTTGGATCCGAGGCTCACGTTCTTCCCGTCCACCGTGAGCGTGACACCGCTGCCGTGACCCAACCACACCAGGAGGTCATGCTTGGCATGGAAGACGAGCCGCTGCGGTTGATACGTCTGCGTTGTCAACAGCCTTCCATCGCCGGTCACCTGGATCCACGTCGGCGTATCGAGCTGCATGGTCGCGGTGATGCGGGTTGCTATCGGCTGCCTCGGCTCTCCTTTCGACGCGGGCGGCACGGCTGCGGGAGCTGCCGGAGATGGGGCGTGGACCGGCGGCGCTTGTTCCGGTGACGACATCGTCAGCCGCCACACCCCGAAGCCGACGATCGCGATGATCGACACGAGCGCGAACAACCAGCCGGGCACTCGCCGACGCTCACGGATCGGCTCGAGGAGGGAAGGCGGATCCTCGAGCTGTTCACCCACCAGTCCAAGGTCCTCGACCTCGACCAGACGCTCGTCGAGATCGCGGAACCCGTCGGGTCGCGTTGGCACGACCGTCGTTCCGCAGAACGTGCATGTGGATCCGTGCGACGACGGCTCCAGGTGCGCCCATCGGAGAAAGGCGCCACAGACCGGGCAGTCCATGATGAAGCCATCTTGGGTCCGCCGGTTCTCCCGGTCGGACCGAGTCATAACCATCGACACCACCTCCTGCTCGGCTCAGGCGGTGGCTTCGCTCGCCCTGGGAAGGTCTATCCGCGGGCGAGGGAAGGCACCCACGAACAGTGCGATTGTGCGACTTCTCGCGGGAACTCGCTTGCGGGTGCTCTGACCTGCAGCGACGAGCGGCTCGTCACGCCATCCAGGCTTCGATGCGTTGTTCGACCTCGCGGAGCCGAAGCACGAGCTGCTTCATGATCGAGATCCCGACGGCCGGATGTTGGAGCAGGAAAGCCTGGAACGCATCGGCCGGAACCCGCAGGACCGTGACCGCCGAGACGGTTCGGACGGTCGCCATGCGCTTGCCGGGCGCGAGGATCGCCATCTCGCCGAAGACGTCACCGGGTCCGAGGTCATGGGAGCGGCCGCCCACGTTGACGCGGGCATCGCCCTCAGTGATCACGTACATCGCGTCGCCGTCGTCACCGGACTCGAAGATCGCTTGTTCGGGCTCGAAGGTGACCGGTTCTCCGACCCGCATGATGCCCTCGACGTCGTCGGTCGTGAGACCGGCGAACAGGCCCTTCGCTCGGAATGGGGTCGTCGGTTCGCTCATCCGGCTCCTCGATCTGCTTGGAAGGCGGGCAGTCTAGCCGCGAAACGGAGCGTATCCTTTCGAGCCGTGAGGCCGTTCGACGGACCCCACGAGCCGAGCGATCGACCGGCGTGTTGGCGCTGCGGCCGTCCCACCTACGATCCCGACAAGCGTTCGGTGCCGTGGGCTCGGGCGGTCGCGGGCGGGCGACAGGTGCTCGTCTGCCCGGAGTGCCAGCGCGAGCCGGGATGGACCGACGGTCTTGACCGGTGCGAAGCCTGCGGCGCGACGCGCCTGTCGGTGCAGCTCGGTGACGTGGTGTGCCGCGCGTGCGGTCACACGGCAACCGCACGCTCGGGCGCTTAGCTCAGCTGGAAGAGCGTCGCCCTTACAAGGCGAAGGTCGGGGGTTCGAGCCCCTCAGCGCCCACCAGAACCCGCAGCTCGCTCACGCGAAGGAGTTCCAGGGCCGGGTGTCTTCACGGCGCAACAAGCGCGAGTACGCTCGCGAGCATGAAAGCGGAGCGAGAAGGCGGAGTCCTGATCTGGGTTGGGATCGCATGCTGTGTGCCCGTGACGCTGTTCCACCTTTTCTCCCAAGGCGTACTGCTGATCACACCGTTAGGCCTCCTCGGGGTTGTTTCTGCTCGCTATCGGCCTCGTGAAGCGGGAACGGTCATCACTCCACGAACCGGTCCTCCCATCCCCAGGTGAGGCCGATCGGACCGGATCACCGCAGTCGCTACCGCCGCCCCCGACAGCCGACGATTGAGTGATCCGCGGTCGGGGCGGGCGGACAGGTCACCCATGTCTTCGCGGCAAAGCGATGTGTGGGCACCGCTAGGATTACGGCATGTCGGGTCTGCTTGAGCGCGACGTACTCGTGATCAGCCAGAAGGCCAAGCTGATCGAGATGACCAACGAGTACCGGATCCTTGATCCGGAGGGCCATGAGGTCGGAGCGATCCGCCAGGAGGGGCAGTCGAAAGCGAAGAAGCTGCTTCGCTTCGTGAGTGACGTTGATCAGTTCCTTACGCACCGCCTTTCCGTCTATGAGGCAGACGGCACGAAGCTGCTCGAGATCGTTCGGCCCGCGAAGATCTTCAAGTCCACACTGCAGATCCGCGACGCCGGGGGAGTGACCCGCGGAGGGATCGTTCAGGAGAACGTCATCGGCAAGAAGCGCTTCGCGCTCCGTGGGCCAGGGGACGAAGCGTTCGGGTCGATCGACGCGGAGAACTGGCGCTCGTGGGATTTCGCGATCCACGACGTCGGTGGGACGGAGATCGCACGCGTCACCAAGAAATGGGCCGGCTTCCTACGCGAGGGTTTCACGACGGCTGATCATTACGTCCTGGAGATCACGGGGCCGACGTCCCCGGAGCTGCGGTTCCTGCTCGTCGCATCAGCAGCAGCCCTCGATACGGCGCTCAAGCAGGACGACTCCGGTGGATGGGGTTTCGGCGGCATCGATCTCACCGACCTCATCCCTTGATCCGGTTCCTGATGGATGCAGCCTCGCGTCGCACCAGGATCCACCAGTAGGGCGCGTTCGCGTCGCTCGCCTACTCCCGCTTCGCAGCTGGGCGCTCCGCTCGTGCCGAGATCCAGACATCGAGCATCATCACTGCGTGGAGGAAGGCCGGCGGACGAGGATCGTCACCCTAACCGTCGTTGCCGACCTTGGGGCCATCCTGCTGCTCGCCGTACTCGTGGTCGGAGGTCGACACCCTGAACTCACCGTCGACACGCCGCTCCCGTCTGTCTCTCCGCCGCCTCCCGGGGCAACGTCCGTCGTGGCGGCTGGAGACATCTGTGGTTCAGGACCCGAGTCGTGCATGGCGACCGCGGATCTCGCCATCTCGCTCGAGCCCGACGCCGTCCTGACCCTCGGGGACAACCAGTATCCGGACGGCGCGCTGAGCGACTATCAGAAGAGCTACGGCCCTGCGTGGGGGCGATTCCGGGATATCACGTTCCCTGTAGCCGGCAACCATGAGTGGCACCTGCCGGACGCCCAAGGCTTCCACGACTACTTCGGTCTCGATCCGACGTGGTACACGTTCACGCTCGGAACGTGGAGGCTCTATGCATTGGACGGATCCTGCGGTGACAACGGTGGTTGCGGTCCTGATTCCTCCCAGTACGAGTGGCTCCGGTCGGAACTCGCGACGCACTCGGACCGATGCATCCTCGCGTACTGGCATCAGCCGCGCTTCTCGTCGGGAACGGTGCATGGCTCCGACTCACCGGTTGATCCGTTCTGGAGGTTGCTCGGAGCCGCGGGCACCGACCTTGTCTTGAACGGGCATGAACACAACTACGAACGGTTCGCTGCGCAAGACGCTGACGCACAGCCATCCCCATCGGGCATCGTCGAGATCGTGGCTGGAACCGGTGGAGCCAGCGAGGCGTCGTATCCCTTCGGTGACCCCATCCCCAACTCGATGGTCCGACTCAACGGTATCGGCGTGCTCGACCTCAAGTTGTGGTCGGACGGATGGTTCGAGAGGTTCGTCCGCGCGAACGGGGAAACCGCTGATCAGGCGACCGGAAGCTGCTGAGCCTCGATCCTATCCGTGGTCCGGATCCTCGGGGTTCGGCCGCCTGGAGCCGATCCGCAGGGCGAGCGAGCCTGTCACCAGAAGCACCATCATCGCGGCGGCGAGCCAGGGGATGTCCTCCGATCCGGTGAACGCCACCCCCCGCCGCGATCTCGAACCGGACTCAGCGAGGACGCTCGGACTTCGCGTGGTGCTTCCGGACCTGGGCGATGAAGTCGAGGAGCTTCCGCCGCTCGGTGGGGGAGTCGTCTGTGAGGTCGGAGGCGGTGACGACGAAGAGGATGTCGACGGAGATGGACTCGGGCTCGGGCAGTTGGTTCGGTCCGTGGCCGCCTCGTCTGAGAAGTACACGCCGTCGACCGGCAGGCCGAGCCTGATCCGATAGAAGTGTGACTCTCCGAGCGGTACTTCGTACGTTCGCTGGACCCGCTCGCCGGGGGCGAGTCGCCCCTGCTCGACGAGTCGTCCGTCGATCCTGATCAGGTACCCCAGCGACTTGCTCTGGGTGTTGTGGGCGCTGACGATCGTGGTTCCGTCATCGCAATCGCCGGCGACCACCACGACCTCGTCCGACGGTCCCGGATCAGCTTTCGCCGGGGCTGCAAACACGATGAGAACGCCCATGCTGAGCAGCAAAAACCGTTTCAAGACCCACCCCTCCTCCGACCCTTCGTCTGTAGGTCCCTTGGCCGTATACCCCAAAGGCGACGGTATCAGTCGTTCGAGAGGAGGCAAGCACCTGGGGTGCTAGGGAGTCGGACGCGCATGGTTGAACGGGGCGGCCCTTCCGGGC
>JALYLP010000144.1 GCA_030774195.1 Actinomycetota bacterium
ACGTGTCCTCCCTCTGGTGGCTTGGCAGCCGCGCGAGCTTAGCGGTTGTCCTTCAGGAAGGCAGTTCGTTTCGTTCGTTCGTCTCTGGTTCGTTAGCGTGGGTCAGTCAGTCGGTCGGTCGGTCGGACGGACCGACGGCTGGTCGGATCGATTGGTGGGCGGGGGAGTCTGCGAGTTCACCGGATAGTGGACAGATGTGTCGGAGCATCGTGGACACCGACGACGGGGGTCTGCGATGGATCTGGCTCGCTACGTGGTGGACGCCGTGGTGCTCGAGGGCCGCTCCTACCGGGAGGTGGCTGCGGCCCATGGGGTCTCCAAGAGCTACGTCGGGAAGCTCGTCGGGCGCTTCCGCCAAGGTGGCTACGGCGCGCTCGAGCCACGGTCGCGGGCTCCGAAGCGGATCCCCCACCGCACCTCTGAGGGGATCGAGGACGAGATCGTGGCGCTCCGCAAGGAGCTCAGCGATCTCGGCCTGGATGCCGGCGCCCAGACGATCCACTACCACCTGGGGCTTCACCACCAGCAGGTGCCTTCGGTCTCGACGATCTGGCGGGTGCTCAGGCGACGGGGCTTCGTGACCCCCGAGCCGCACAAACGACCGAGGAGCTCGTGGATCCGGTTCGAAGCCCAGCTCCCGAACGAGTGCTGGCAGTCCGACCTCACGCACTGGCGACTGGGCGATGACACCGAGGTGGAGATCGTGAACTTCATCGACGATCACTCGCGGCTGGCGGTGGGATCGCATGTTCTTCGCACCGCGACGGCTCCCGCTGTGCTGCGGGCCTTCCAGGAAGCCGGCGCACGCTGGGGGTTGCCCGCGGCACTGCTCACCGACAACGGCTGCGTCTACACGACCTGGCACCGCGGCGGACCCAACGTGATGCAGACCGAGCTGCTCTCCCTCGGGATCGACTATCGCCACTCCCGGCCCTATCACCCCCCAGACCTGCGGCAAGGTGGAGCGGTTCCACCAGACGATGAAGGCGTTCCTCGCCAAGCAGGACCCTGCCGAGACGATCGCGGTGCTGCAGACCCAGGTGGATCGGTTCGTCGCCTACTACAACGATGTCAGGCCGCATCGAGCTGTCGGGCGCAGACCACCGATCGTCGCGTTCGACGCTCGGGACAAGGCGAGGCCGTCGGGTGCGAAGATCCGGGTCGGTGCGGGGGTGCGGGTGCGGCGAGACCGGATCGACAAGCACGGGCGGGTGACGCTTCGTCATCGCACGAATCTTCACCACCTCGGAATCGGAGCGAGGCACCGAGGCAAGCGAGTGATCTTGCTCGTGAAGGACCTGGATGTGCGGGTCGTGTCCCTCGATGGAGAACTACTCGCCATCTCACGCTCGATCCGAGCCGGGACTACCAACCGCAGGAATCGTGAGGGGCGGCTACGATGCTCCGACACATCCGGCCACGATGCTCCGACACATGACACGGTGGGGTGTTCTCAGAACTCGTTGACCTGGGCGAACGCCACACCGGTACGGGAGTGCCCACAGGTTAAGAGGGGTTGTACCCACAGCAGGTCAGAGGCCGTTTCGGTCGGGGACCGACCCTCTCAGGACACCGGTTGCCGGCCTTCCTCCGGTCGGCTCGAGGTCGCGGGCGCGGCAGGCATCTTGGATCGTGTGGCGAGAATGACGCCGACGACGGCGCACCAGAGCGCGAGACCTGCGAAGCCGACGAAGCCGATGTGATCGAGCAGGCCCCCGAGCACGTGACTCGGGATCGCGGCCGTGACGCCCAGGACGATCGCCACCCAGCCGAGCCATCTCGGCACGATGGAGGTCGTCAACACGCCGCTTCCGGCGCCGAACATGAATGCGCTCGTCCCTATCGTTACCACGAAGACGAACGCCGCTTCCTGGCTCAGGACGTTCAAGACATTGATCGTTGCGTCGTCGATGTGGCCGACCAGATCCGCGATCGCCAGGCTGAATCCCGCGAAGAGCGCTAGCGACACGACCAGGATGCCGGCGCCGAGCAGGAGCAACGCCGCCGAAACCGAGGCCCGTTCATCGCGTCGGCGAAGTTCGCTCGCGAGCATGGCGGAGAAGATGAGGAGGAACAGCGCTCCTAGGCTCATCAGCACACCCGAGGCGGTCTGCGTGCCGGTGTGCTTGGTGTAGAAGGCCACGACGTCGGACACAGACGCATCCGCCGTCGGCACGCTCCCCGCTAGCGGGAACGAGGCCAAGATCAGTACGAATGCCGCGACGCCGCTCCACGGAAGCAGCCTTCCGGCCCTCACGAGGCATCGACCCGGGGCGTGAGATCTGGATGAACGTCACTCATGGATGCCTTCCCCGGAACGGTATCCCGCAACCTACGCTGAGCCCGGAGGCTCACGCAACCTCGCCCGTGGTACCTGCTGCAGGTCCTCGATAGGATCCGAACCAGCCGGGAGGGTCCTTCACCCGCTGGTCGGTGTCGCTCCACCGAGGGAGATGATCGCACGTTGCCCGGTCATGACGACCATCACCTCGCTCAGAGACCTCCGCTTGCCTTCGGGGACGTATGTCCATGCCGATATTCCCCTCCCTTGCTGGGTGTCGAGGCTCATGGCTCCGCAGCGATGTCGTCGCGGGCCTCACGGTGTGGGCCGTGCTCTTCCCCGAAGCGCTTGCATAAGCCAGCGTTGCGGGCGTCTCACCTGTGGTCGGCCTCTACATGGCGGCAGCAGCGCCCTGCGGTCCTAGCGGTCCCGGGAGGAATTGGCTAGCCGATGCTGATGCTGCCGTTCTTGTCCGCGTGTGCCCCTGTGCTATCGGTCACTCTCACCGTGAACGTGAACGTTCCGGCCCGCGTCGGCGTGCCGGAGATGGAGATCGGCGGCGACGGCGA
>JALYLP010000145.1 GCA_030774195.1 Actinomycetota bacterium
GTGCGGGCCAGCGTCCGAGACGGGTCGGGCTTGTCCGATCAGGATCGGACGAGCCCGCTCGGTATGGTGACCTTGCTCCTCGACGCCCGCCGGACGCCCTGGGGTGGGGCGTTCGTCCGGTCGCTCCCCCGTCCCGGCCAAGGCACCCTCGCTGGCCGGCTCGCCGGGCTTCGGCTCCGCGCGAAGACCGGGACGCTCTTCGTCCGGCCGGCGTCGGCGCTGTCGGGGTACGTCCGAACAGCCGCCGGCACGACCGTCGCGTTCTCGATCCTCACGGCCGGATACGGGTCGGGTGAGGCCGAGCCCATCGAGGACGCGATCGTGCGCATCCTGGCGGGTGCTCGGATCTCAGCGGCACCCGGATGATCCGGCCGGGTCTGTTGGGCCGCTAGACGGCCTTGCGGTACTGGCGCACAGCGATCGGAGCGAACACCGCGAGGATCACCGCGATCCACACCAGTGCCTGCACTACATAGGTTGTCGTGGGAGTTGACGTCGTTTGGCCGATCATCAAGGCGCGCACCGCGTTGATGACGGCGGAAACGGGCTGGTTCCGCACGAACGGCTGGAGCCATCCCGGCATCGTCGAGACCGCGACGAACGCGGACGAGGCGAATACGAGCGGAGCCATCACCGGGAACGAGGCAGCCTGCGCCGTCTCGGGGTCGCCCACGGCGAGCCCCACGGTCGCGAACACCCACGACAGCGCGTACCCGAACAGAAGGACCAGCCCCATCCCGGCGAGGAACCCGAACACGTTCGTGTGGATCCGGAACCCGACCACGAACCCGACGATGCTGACGAGTATCACGACGAAGAAGTTGCGCGTGAGATCCGCCAAGGTGCGTCCCGCGAGCACGGCGGAGCGCGACATCGGGAGCGAGTGGAACCGCTCGAGCATGCCGCTCTTGAGGTCCGCTGCCAGACCGACCGCTGTCAGCATCGCGCCGAACACGACCATCTGACAGAAGATCCCGGGCATCAGGTAATCGACGTACGGAACGTTCAGTGTCTGGGATACGGCGCCACCGAAGACGTAGCGGAACAACAGGACGAAGATCACGGGTTGCAGGGTCGAGAATACGATGGTCTGCGGCGTCCGCCGGAGTCCGATCAGATTCCGCTGCCAGAGCGCGATCCCGTCGGCGATCGCGCCGCCGATCCGGTCGAAGCCCCGCCGTTCGTCTGGGATCGTGAACGGGATCGCTGCGGTTCGGCTCATCACACACCTCCTACGGGAACGGTTGCATCCTCGGGCTCGGTCCGCTCGGCTTTGTGACCGGTGAGCTGGAGGAAAACGTCATCGAGGCTCGGCTCGCGGACCATGAGGGTCTCGGGCTCAAGGCCGGCACCATCGAGGTCGCGAAGCACGGCCATCGCGCCGCCGGCGACGCTGCCCGGCAGACGGACGATGGTGCCGTCGAGCTCGGGTCGACCGAGATGCGCCAGCACGCGCTCTGCGCGGAAGGCATCGGTCTCATCCGCCATCGAGAGCTCGATCACGCTGCGGCCGAGCTCCGCCTTAAGCTCGGACGGCGTGCCCTCCGCGATCACGCGGCCCTCGTCGATCACGGCGACCCGGCCGGCGAGCCGGTCCGCCTCCTCGAGGTACTGGGTCGTCAGCAGGAGCGTCGTGCCCTCGGCCACGAGCTCCTTGATCATGGCCCACAGCTCGTTGCGGCTGTGCAGGTCGAGGCCGGTGGTCGGCTCATCCAGGAAGAGCACGGGCGGACGGGCGACGAGCGCAGCGGCGATGTCCAGACGCCGGCGCATCCCGCCCGAGTAGGTACGGGCCGGGCGGTCGGCCGCGTTCGTCAGCTCGAAACGCTCGAGCAGCTCGTCGACGCGCGGCATGATGAGATCCTTCGGCATCTGCGACACCTTGCCGACCAGCCGGAGGTTCTCGCGACCCGTGAGCAATGGGTCAACGGCCGCGAACTGCCCGGCCATCCCGATCCGGAGCCGCACCTTCTGCGCGTCGCGGACGACGTCGTAGCCGAGCACCTCGGCCTTCCCGTCATCCGGGGGAAGGATCGTCGTGAGGATGCGGATCGCGGTGGTCTTGCCCGCGCCGTTCGGTCCAAGCAGCCCGAACACGGTGCCAATCTCGACCTGGAAGTCGATCCCGGTGAGCGCGTCCACCTTCCCGAAGCGTTTGGTCAGGTTCTCGACGAGGATCGCGGTCTCGTTCGTCATCCATCCATCTCCTGGATCTCTCGCATGGTCCTCACCCTCGCACAGGTACTTGAGCTATGTCAACTATCAATACGGCTAGATGATGAAAGCGGTTGGAGCTTCGGGGAGTTGTGGTCTACGATGACCAGCATGGCACGGGTGCTGACCAAGCAGGACCTCGCCGCGCAGGCGTGGCGTCCGCTGGCGCGCTTCTTCTTCGAAACCGCACAGCATCGGTCACGGATCATCGGCGAACACGGCCTCACCCCGAACGACGCGAAGGCGCTCCATCTCTTGGAGGAAGATGAAGGCAAGACGATGAGCGCACTTGCGGACACCTGGATGTGCGACGCCTCGAACGCCACGTGGATCGTGGATCGGCTCGAGGAACGCGGATTGGCCGAACGCCGACCCCTCTCGGGTGATCGTCGCGTCAAGCTCGTCGTCCTGACCCCCCGCGGGGCCCAGGTCAAACGGCTGTTGATGGATGCCCTCTTCGAGCCGCCTCCGGAGCTCCTCTCGCTCGACCGCGCGGACCTCGAAGCGGTCCGCGATGCGGTTGCCAAGCTGCCGCTCTCGGAGCCGTGAGCCGAGGGACAGACGCAAGCCGCCACCGACCTTCGCCGGTACCGCCGTTGGAGACCTCCGTGCTATAAGC
>JALYLP010000146.1 GCA_030774195.1 Actinomycetota bacterium
TTCGTGCGGGCACCCGCGCGAAGGCTGCCGAGCTCTCGCTCCCATCGCGCCAGCTCGGGGAAGGCCGCTTCCACGCTCAGGACATCGATGTCTCCGGCATAGATCCCCGCGAGCAGGGGCCCGACGAGGGCCTTCGTCGCGCCGCGACCGAGCCGCCGTCGGAGGAGCTTCCCGACCGATCGGTCGGCGCCGCTCCGCCGCCGTGGGACGGCGGGTTCTGCCATCGCCCGCAGCCGAGCGGCAGGGGGCATGCCCTTCCATCGCAACAGCGCGAACGCGGATGCTGGGATCCCGAGTCTGCCGGATGGGATCGGCATCAGACCGCGTGGCGTGAGGACCTGCGACGCGGTGGCGGCCTGCGGCACCAGCTCGCCCTCGAGTCCAAGCTCGTAACACAGATCCAAGGCCCAGGGTTTGCGGACCAAGAAGGAATCCGGTCCCGCCTCCAGTTCCAGATCGCCGACCGGCACCGACCGGATCACGCCGCCGGGTTCACGATCGGTCTCGACGACGAGCACCTCACTGGCGAACGGCGCGCGGAGGATCCGATGGGCGACCGCGAGCCCGGTGATGCCGGCGCCCACGACGACCACTCGACGACTCACGGGACCGCTGCTTCTCGCGCGGCGAGGTGCCGGCGGACGACGTCCGCGAGCATGGTGGTGAAAGCCGGATCCGCGTTCGGCATCTCCGTCCTCGCGAACGCCATCCCGTTCTCCCGGGCGATCGTACGCGCTTCGATGTCGAGGTCGTAGAGGATCTCGAGATGGTCGGCCACGAACCCGACCGAACAGACCACGACGGCCGGAGCGCCGCCCTCGCCGAGATCGCGGATCAGCTCTTCGATCGGCGGTCCCCACCATGGATCCGCGGTGCGTCCCGCGCTCTGCCACGCCGTGGTGTAGCGATCGAGGCCCACGCTCCGGGCCACGAGGTCGGCCGTCTCGCGGAGCCCTGCGTCGTAGCGACACCCAGTGGCGCACACCGCGTCGTTGCAGCGGAGACACCGGTTCGATCCGTCCCCTTCGGTTCGGACGGGAAGGCTGTGCGCCGAGAAGACGACCGTCGCGCCCTCTCGCGCGTCGGCTGGGAGCTCGAGGAGCGCGGCGCGAACCCGACCGGCCAGAAGTTCGATGAGCGCCGGATGATCGTGGTAGCTCCGGACGAAGGAGAACGCCGGGCCGCCGCCGGAGGCGATCGCGGCCTCGACCCGTTCCGCGTACGTCGGGATCGACATCGTCGACCAGTGCGGCGCCATGACGATCCCGACCGCCCGCTCGATCCCGTCCACGCGCATCTGGGCAACCGCGTCGGCGATCCATGGCGGCGAGTGCTTCATCCCGAGGTAGCAACGGAACCCCACGGCGTCGTCCCGGTTCAGCGCGGCCTCCATGCCCGCGGCCTGCGCCCGCGTGATCTCGAGCAAAGGGAACCGATCGCCGATCGCCGCGTACCGCGACCGGAGCTCCGCCAGGTGCTCCGGCGACGGCGGGCGCCCACCGCGGATATCGGTGTAGTACCGCTCGATGTCCTCGGCTCCGTCCGCGGTCCCGTAGGCCATCACCAGAACGCCGATGGTCTGCTCGCTGCTCACGCTGCGTCGATCCTCCCGATCCTGGAGCCCGGCGGCGCCGCGGCTCAGCCACAGGATAAGGAAGCTCGAGCGGGCGGTCTGCGTAACGTTCGGGGCCGTTGCGCGTACGGTGGGCTCGGTGGCACTCAACACGTCGACGGAGCCGCTCTCGGCGGCAGGACGCCCAAGTGAGGAACGGACCGCTCCTGGCAGAGTCGTCGGCGGCGCGATCGGGTTCCTGTCCGCGGCGGTCGCTCTGGGGGTTGGGCATCTGGCGGCCGGCCTCGTCGGCGGCACCGCGAGCCCGGTGATCGCGGTCGGGAGCACCGCGATCGACGCGTCGCCCGAATGGTTGAAGAGCTACGCGATCCGGACGTTCGGGACCAACGATAAGACCGTGCTCGTGGCCGGGATCGGCGCGGTGGTGGCGATCGTCGCGGTCGTGGTCGGGGTCGTTGCGCTGCGCCGGCCAAGGGTCGGCATCGCCGCCCTGGTCGCCCTCGGGATCCTCGGCGCCGCTGCCGCGGTCGCTCGACCGGAGAACGGCCTCGGGGCGGCATTCCCGTCGATCGCGGCCACCGTCGTGGGACTGGCCACGTTCCGGTGGCTCCGCCGATCTGCCGGACTCGTCACGCCGGTCCTGCGAGCGGCCGGCGATGCTGACGCCGTCCTGCCGCCGTCGTTCGATCGGAGGCGGTTCCTCTTCGCCGGAGCGGGCGCGGCCGGGCTCGCGGCCGTCTCCGGTCTCGCCGGCCGGTTCCTGATCCGCCGAGCCGAAGCGAGCGCGTCTCGTGCTGCGGTTCGGATC
>JALYLP010000147.1 GCA_030774195.1 Actinomycetota bacterium
GCCTTCGGCGGGGCCGCCCTTCGATACCCGGAACCGCGGAGCTACATGTTCTTCATGAGCTCCATGAGCTTGGCGTTGTCGTCGGTCACCATGACGACACGCGAGCCCGTCGCCAGGTACACCGCGCGGACGTTGATCCCCGCGTCCGCGATCTGACGCGCCATCGCGCCCATCGTGCCGGGTTGGTCGGCGCCCTGCACCGGGGGACCGAGGATCGCGTCGGCCTCGCCCTCGACCTTGATGCCGGCGCCGTCGAGCGCCTTGCGCGCCCCGGCCCCGTCCTGGACGCAGACGTGGATGATCCCGCGGCCCTCGAAGCCGATGCCGAGCAGGCCCTCCACGTTGATCCCGGCCTTGCCGAGCGCCTCGCCGATGCTGGCGAGGCCCCCCGGACGGTCCTCGACGGTGATGGTGAGATCGGTCGCCATGCAGTCTCCTTCCCGAAAGGGTTGGCACCGGAATACGCCCGTTGGGCACGTGCGGTCAAGTCGGGAGGACCTGCCGCACGCTTGAAGAAAGGGCCGACGCATGACCCGTGGCAAGATGCGGGCATGTCCGGCCCGCCCGATCAACGTGGATTCGACGAGATGTACGCAGGCGTCCCGCCGTGGGACATCGGGAGGGCGCAGCCCGAGGTCGTCCGGATCGCCGACGCTGGCGGGTTCGCCGAGCCCCTGATCGACGTTGGATGCGGCACAGGGGAGAACGCGCTCGAGCTGGCATCCCGCGGGCTCGAGGCGCTCGGCATCGACGCATCGCCGCGCGCGATCGAGGCGGCAAAGACCAAGGCCTCCGAACGCGGTCTGTCCGCCGAGTTCCTCGTGGCGGACGCGCTCTCCCTCGGATCGTTGGGCCGGCGGTTCCGGAGTGCTCTCGACTGCGGCGTGTTCCACGTCTTCGAAGACCGTGAGCGGCCCGACTACGTCGCCAGCCTGGCGTCGGCGCTCGAGCCGGGCGGCGTGCTGCATCTCCTGTGTTTCAGCGATCTCCAGCCAGGATCGTTCGGTCCTCGCCGCGTGACACAGCAGGAACTGAGGGATTCGTTCGCCGACGGTTGGGACGTGAGAGAGATCGTCGCCGCGACGTTCGTCACGAACCTGCCCGAGCTTCAGGCGAAGGCCTGGCGCGCGACCATCGTTCGCGCCTCAGGGTGACGACTACTTTCGGCGACGGCCGACGCCCAGGATCCGAGCGAGGGTGGCCGGGTCCCCGCGCCAATGGTCGCCGACGACGTCGGGCCCGCTCGTGCGGAGCACATGGCGCAGAACGAGGGCGGCGACGATCGCATCGTCTAGTGGACCTGCGATCGGGATGAACTCCGGGATCAGGTCGATCGGCGAGACGACCCACGCGATCGCGAACCACAGCAGTGCCTTCGAGCCGCGAGGCACGCGTTCGTCCCGCAGCAGACCGCGGAACAGCATCACGAGGTTCGGCAGGAGCGTTGCAAGCTCGCGGGCGGCCGATCGCCGCCCTGCGACTGCCAGCGCGACGATCGCGAGGATCCACACACCGATCAGCCAGAGGACCGCGACCAGCCAGCCGGGCATCGAAACCCTCCTAGTGGACCAACGAACCGTTCACCGAGTACGTCGCGCCCGACGCGATACACCCGAGCTGGGCCGCCTCTCTCTGGGTCATCGTTCCCTGCACCTTGGTCACGACCCACGAATCGCGTACCGCGCCCGCGTCCGTGGCGTGGACGCTGACCGTGAAGGTCGATGTGACATCGGCGCCGGCACACTTCACGATCCCGCTGACCGAGACGGTCCCTTCGTACGCGGCGCCGCTCCGGGTCAGCGTGACCACGAAGGCTTTCCCGTGCAGGTCGGCGACCTTCGTGTCGCACGGACCCTTGCGACACGTGGGCGTTGATCGCCATCCGGCGGTCTGGTTCTCGCCGTGGAAGTTCGAGAACCCGAAATGAGACGTGGCGTGCAGGTGGACGTTGAACGTCCCTTGGAACCGGGCTGTTGAGAGCGGCGCGGTCGGGGTCTTCGCGATGACCCGCGTTACGGCCCTCGTACCGTCGGCACCAACGGCCGCGACCGTGTATACGTATCGCGTCTCGGGCGTCACGGAGCGATCGATCCACGTGGTCGTGGTGGGCGACACTGTCGTGATCGGCCTCCCGTCGCGGGTCACGGCGTAGTACGAGACAGGCAGCCCCTCGCCCTGCGCCCACGTGAGCACGACCACGAACGCGGCGGGGTGAGCATCCATCGTCTGCGGCGCGGCAACGGCGGCGGGCGACGGCGCTGTGGGGGTTGCCGACGAGGCGTCACCTCCACCGCCGGCGATGGCCATCGCGCCACCGATCACCGCGATGATCGCCACGCACGCGACGATCGTGACGATCGTCACCGTTCGATGATCGAGGTCGCCGGGTGGTCGCGTCCCCTGGGTCGGGGCCGCCGGCGGCGCGTCTTGCTCGGGGGGCGGGGGGACAACGTCCATGTTCGACTCCTCGTCGGTGTTCGCGTTCTACCACGGCTGCCCCGATCGGTGCCGTAGCATCGCCGTTGTGGCCGAGCCCGCGCACGCCGCACCGTTGGGAGGCGAGCTTCCCGAGGGAGCTCGATTCATCGGTTCTCCGATTGGGGCCCCCGGCTGGCACGTCGGCCGAGGGGCGCCTTCGTTGGCCGACCTCAACGACTGCGTGGCCTGCGGGTTGTGCCTGCCGCATTGCCCGACCTATCGCCTGACGGGGGAGGAATCGGCGTCACCGCGGGGGCGGATCGCGGCGATGCGCGCCGTCCAGGACGGGATCGCGGTCCCCGACGAGACCTTCGAGGGCTTCATGGATCTCTGCCTCGTGTGCCGCGCGTGCGAGGATGTGTGCCCGTCGCACGTCCCGTTCGGTCGGATGATGGAGGCTGCCCGAGAGCAGGTCGAACCACTCCGGACCCGGCGGGCGCGGTTCATCCGGTGGCTCGGGTTCCACTGGCTGCTCCCCCATCCATCACTCGTTCGTGCGGCGGCCGCGCTCCAACCGATCGCGCGACCGTTCATGCCCAAAACCGCTCGCGCGCTCGTGCCCGTACGCGGGTACCCGTTCGCACGACTCCCGCGCGTCACCGAGCCGCCGGCGGGCGTGGAGGTCCGCGGCACCGTCGCCATGCTCTCCGGCTGCGTGCAGGACCGCTGGTTCCACCGGGTGAACCTCGCGACGATCCGGGTGTTGGCGCGGAACGGTTGGCGCGTCATCGTGCCGACGGGTCAGGCGTGTTGCGGCGCGCTCGCCGCACACAACGGGCGGCTGGCGATCGCGCGCCGGCTGGCGAAGCGCGCGCGTCACGTGTTCGCCGACGCGGAAGTCGTCGTCGTGAACGCCGCCGGGTGCGCGGCGCACATGGTGACCTACGACGAGCTCCGGCCGGGGTCGGGGCTCCCGGTGCGGGAGGTGACGGAGTTCCTCCACACGGAAGGACTCGCCGCGCAGCCCGGTTCGCTCGACGCGACCGTCGCCTACCACGATGCCTGTCACGCCCTCCGAGCGCTCAAAGTCCACGACGAACCGCGCGATCTGCTGCTAAAGATCGACGGGTTACGACTCGTGGATATCGGCAACGGCGATCGATGCTGCGGCGCGGCCGGGATCTACAACGTGACCCAGCCGGAAGCGGCCGGAGCGCTCGGAGGGGAGAAGGCGGAGGCGGTCGTGGCGACCGGAGCGACGATCGTCGCGAGTGCGAACCCCGGGTGCTCGATGCAGCTCGCCGCGCAGCTCCGCGCTGCCGGGAGCGACATCGAGGTGGTACATCCGATCGAGCTCCTAGATCGCGCCTCGGTCGGCCGAACCTGACCTGCCCGGCTACCAGCGCGGATCCGTCGCGTTCATCGCGACCGAGCCCGTGCACACCGTTCCGACGCCGTAGAACACGGCGCCGGCATCGGTCAGGTGGAGGTAGAAGCAGGCTCCGGGTCGCGCCTGCACGGCCGCAGCCCACGAGGTCGGCGCGGTCGCGATGCTGACGTCGTCCAACCCGGTCGAGGGCGTGGCTCCGTCGCGATAGGTATGCGACGGGTCCGCGGCCGCGAGCGCAGCAGCGTCTGCCGAGCCGAAGGAACCACTCGTGTCGTGGATCCGCTGGGCCGCGGCTTGCGCGACCCGGAGCGTGTCCTCGGCGTGCCCGATCGTCTCCTTCATCGGGGCGTTGTAGAGGATCGCCGCAACGAGGAGCACGCACGCGAGGCCGATCGCCCCGACGACGAGCCAGAACCCGCGGTTGCGGCGTTCAGGCACCCAGGGCCGCCGCCAAGGTCTCGAGGCTCTCGAGGTTGTGCCCCGAGAGGAACACGTCGACGCTCGGCAACGCCGCCGCCATCCCGCGCGCGAGCGGCTCGTACCTCGGCGATCCCTTCAGGGGGTTCGCCCAGACCACCCGGCGGGCGAGCCGGCGCAGCCGCGCCATCTGGGCGCGGAGCAGCGCCGGGTCGCCGCGCTCGAGCCCGTCCGAGCACAGGACGACGACCGCGCCGCGGAGCGCGGCGCGCTGGCTCCACCCGTCGAGCAGCGTCTTGAGGGACTCGCCGATCCGGGTGCCGCCCTCCCAGTCCTCGACGAGCTTCCCGATCTCGTGCATCGCACGATCCGGGTCCTTCGCACGGAGCGTCCGGGTCACGCGCGTGAGCCGCGTCCCGAAGCAGAAGACCTCGACGCGTCGCCCCGCGGCCATCGCTGCGTAACCGAACTGCAGCAGCGCGCGCGAATACGGCGCCATCGAACCGCTGATGTCGAGGATCAGGACGAGCGGCCGCGTCCGCGACCGGCGCTCGCGGTAGGAGCGTTCGAAGGGCTCGCCCTGGGTCCGGAGCGAACGGCGGAGCGTTCGCCGGATGTCGAACGCGGAGCCCTTCCGCGCCGGACGCGTCCGGCGCGT
>JALYLP010000148.1 GCA_030774195.1 Actinomycetota bacterium
GATCGATGCCCGTGGCATCGATCCGCGCGTTCACGTCGCCGATATCGTCGGCCTGACCGACGTCGACAACCCGCTCTGTGGGCCGATGGGCGCGAGCGCCACCTTCGGCCCACAGAAGGGCGCATCGCCGGATGACGTCTGGGACCTCGACTACGCGCTCGGGCACCTCGCGGCCGTCGCGTATCGGGACCTCGGCCTCGACCTGCAGCACGAGCCGGGGGCCGGTGCGGCCGGCGGCCTGGGCTTCGGGTTGCTCGCTTTCTGCGGGGCATCACTGCGACCCGGGGTCGACGTGGTGATGGAAGCGATCGGGTTCGATGACGAGCTCAGCGGGGCGGATCTTGCCATCACGGGGGAGGGGGCTTTCGACGAGCAGTCGTTGCACGGGAAGGTCCCCGCCGGCGTGATCCGGCAGTCGGAGCTGCGACGGATCCCGGTCGCGATCGTGTGCGGCACCGCGGAGATCCACCCCCAGGGGGTCCTCGTGCGATCGCTCGTCGATCGGGTGGGGCCGGACCGCGCGCTCGACGATGCGCGGCGTTCGGTCGAGCTCGTGGCGGAAGAGCTCGCGCACGACGTCGAGCGAGGCATAGCGCCATGAGCGACGCCGCCGGCCGCTTCGTCGAGGCAGCGGCCGCCGCCGGTCTCGTCCCGGACGTCCGGCGCTTCCCCGAGGGGACCCGAACGGCCGACGATGCAGCCCGCGCGATCGGATGCGATGTTTGCCAGATCGTGAAATCGCTCGTGTTCGTCGCCGGGGACGAGCCGGTGCTCGCACTAACGTCCGGGAAGAACCGGGTCGACACGGCCAGACTGGCGGCGCTGTGCGGCGCACCCGACGCTCGCAAGGCGACCGCCGACGAGGTGCGCGCCGCGACCGGGTACGCGATCGGGGGCACGCCGCCGTTCGGCCACCCGACCCGGCTCCGCTGTTTCGGCGATCCCGACCTCGTCGGCTTCGATACGGTCTGGGCCGCAGCGGGAACGCCCGATTCGGTCTTCCCGCTCGCTCCCGAGGAGCTCATGCGGCTCGCCGGCGCACGGGTCGCGCCGTTCACGGGAACCCGACCTGGCGGATAGGGTTCGCGCGCGTCCACGGGTACACTTGTTGACGTTCGAAAAGGCCACCCGAGACATCGCGGAGGATCGATGCTGACGCTCACACCGCAAGCCGCTGGCAAGGTCAAGGAGCTCCTCGTCGAGGAAGGACGCGCCGACATCGCGTTGCGCGTCGCGGTGCAGCCGGGCGGGTGTTCGGGTCTCCGCTACGCGATGTACCTGGATGACCAGGTCACCGACAAGGATGCGAGCGAAGAGCAGCACGGCGTGCGCATCGTGATCGACAAGCTCTCGGTTCCGTACCTCTCACAGGCCACGGTCGACTTCATCGACTCGCTGGAGCAGACGGGGTTCACGATCGACAATCCGGCAGCGCAAGGCGGCTGCGCCTGCGGCCACTCGTTCCACTAAGCGCGATCCACTTTCGAGTCCGCACCTGGGGTATGGCTATCTGGAGCAGCCTCCAGGGCAGACCAAGACGCTCTCGGGGATGGGAAGGGTCGCGGCCTGTTCCACCCAAAGCGCCTGATAGCTGAGTGTGACGGTGTTCACAACGATCCCCGACCCCCTCGCCCAATCGTGTGGCTCCAGGGTGATACCAAGGAACATCTGGATCCCCTCGCCCGGACCGAGCGTGAATGGAGAGAAGGGCGTGCTCGGGTACGCGGTCTGCGGCCCGAGTATGGACCGGGTCCCAATCAATCGATACTGAGTTGAGTTCTCGCTCGGATACGTTCCTGGGTCTAAGCCTTCCATCCGGACAGGTATGTGCCCGTAGTTCCATAACGGAAACTGAACGATCACCTCGGTCCCGGGGTGCGCGTGGACGGTGTACTGCCTGAATGAACCCTCCGATCCGAACGCGTCGAACTGCTGCACGACGAGTCGGAACGGGCTCACGCCGGAGGACCCGGCGGAATGCGCGTCGAGTGGCTCGTACGACGTCAGGTACGTCTGGGACGCGGCAGCCGAGATGAGGCAGGACGGTGACGATGCCGAGAGCCACGCCTCGCGGCCATCGCCGACGCCGCGTTCCCGTCGCGATCGGCCCATCGGGCGGAGCCTCGGGCGGTCGGACGATGGTGTCCAGGTGCGGACCCTACTCCGTCGCCTTCCACCCGTTTCGGAGCTCCTGGCCGTACGTTCTTCCTTGACCGGTTGAAAGGAGAACGCCCGTGAGCATCCGTCCGTCCGTCGGCCCCGTCCAGCACCCCGCGCTCCAACGACACCTCACACAGCGGGCGGAGAACGTGCAGAACAGGATCGCCGACACGATCACGCGCTTCGCCGGGTCGATGGCCTTCGTCTACGTCTCGATCGTCTGGTTCGGACTCTGGATCGGGCTGCGCGTCGAGAAGTACCCCTTCGGCCTGCTCACGATGATCGTGTCGCTCGAGGCGATCTTCCTCTCGACATTCGTGATGATCAGCCAGAACCGGGCGGACGAGAAGCGCCAGGTCCTCGCGGACAACCAATGGAAGATCGTGCAGTTCGAGGAGGCCCAGAACGCTCAGCTGATCGAGATGTCGAAGCAGATCCTGGAGCTGACGAAGGCGATCCACTCCGTCGCGACCACCCTGCAGGCTCAGTCGGGGTCGTAGGCGAGGTTGGGCCGGAGCCACCGCTCGGCTTCCGTGACGCTCTCACCGAGTCGCCGGGCGTAGTCCTCGACCTGGTCCTTCCCGATGCGGCCGACATTGAAGTAGCGGGCGGCCGGGTGCGCCAGGTAGATCCCTGAGACGCTCGCTGCCGGAAGCATCGCGCACGTCTCGGTGAGCTCCATCCCGATCTCGCGGGCGCCGAGGAGGTCGAAGAGCCGGCGCTTGAGGACATGGTCCGGACACGCGGGATAGCCGAACGCCGGCCTGATCCCGCGGTAGCCCTCGGCGATCAGCTCTTCGTTCGACAGCTGCTCGTCGGGTGCGTACCACTCTCGCCGGACCTTCGCATGGAGCCACTCGGCACATGCCTCCGCGAGCCGGTCGGCGAGCGCCTTGACCATGATCGCCCGGTAATCGTCGTGCTCGGCCTCGTAGCGCTTCACCAGCTCGTCGCACCCGAGGCCGGCGGTGACCGCGAACGCGCCCACGTGATCCGTGAGGCCGGTTTCCACGGGGGCGATGTAGTCCGCGAGCGACCGGTTCGGGTCGTCCGCTCCTCGCTCGGCTTGCTGGCGAAGCATCGGCAGCGTCACACCATTCGCCAGCACGATGTCGTCCCCCTCGCTGTTGGCGCGCCAGAAGCCGTACGTGGCGCGCGCCTGCAGGCTGCCGGCAGCGACGATCTCGTCCAGCAGCTCGTTCGCGTCCGCGAACAGCTCGCGGGCCTGGGGTCCGAAGTTCGTGTGGTCGAGGATCTGGGGGTAGGAGCCCTTGAGCTCCCACGCGGCGAAGAAGAACGTCCAGTCGATGACCGCGCGGAGCTCGTCGAGGGCGGGTTCCAGCGTGCGCGCGCCCGTGAACGGCGGCGGTGAGACGTCGTCGGCGCTCCACGTGATCGGCGTCTTGTGCTGGAGCGCGATGCGGTAGGGGAGCAACGGGGTCTTCTCCCGCTCCTCGTGCTGGGCCCGAAGCTTGGCTTGGAGCTCGCGGTTCCCCTCGTCGAGGGTGATCTTGCGTTCGGGGTCGAGCAGTGACTGGACCACGCCGACCACGCGTGAGGCATCGATGACGTGGATTACGGGATGGGAATACGACGGCGCGATCCGGACCGCGGTGTGCTGGCGCGATGTGGTCGCACCGCCGATCATCAGGGGGAGATCGATCCCGCGCCGCTCCATCTCCTTCGCGACATTGACCATCTCGTCGAGGGACGGTGTGATCAGCCCCGAGCACCCGACGATGTCGCATCGTTCCTCGAGGGCTGTGTCCAACAGGACATCGGCCGGGACCATGACGCCGAGATCGATGACCTCGTAGTTGTTGCAGCCCAAGACGACGCCCACGATGTTCTTGCCGATGTCGTGCACGTCTCCCTTGACGGTGCACAGGATGATCTTGCCGCGTGCGCGCGCCGTCCCTCCCGACGCGACCAAGGCGCGCTTCTCCTCTTCCATGAACGGCTCCAGGTAGGCGACGGCCTTCTTCATCGCACGCGCGCTCTTGACCACCTGAGGGAGGAACATCTTCCCCGAGCCGAACAGGTCGCCGACGATCTGCATCCCGTCCATCAGCGGTCCCTCGATCACCTCAAGCGGGCGCTCGTACAGCTGTCGGGCCTCTTCGGTGTCTTCTTCGATCCAGCGGTCGATCCCGTGGACCAGCGCATACGAGAGCCGCTCCTGGACCTCGGCTTCGCGCCACGTGAGGTCCTCTTCCTTCGCGATCGCGCTTCCGTGGACGCCTTCGGCGAACGTGACGAGCCGTTCGGTCGCGTCCGGCCGACGGTTGAAGATCACATCTTCGGCGTGTTCCAGCAGGTCCGGAGGGATGTCTTGGTAGACGTCGAGCTGGCCCGCGTTCACGATCGCCATGTCGAGCCCGGCGGCGATCGCGTGGTACAGGAACGCCGAATGCATCGCCCGGCGGACGGGCTCGTTCCCGCGGAACGAGAACGACAGGTTCGAGACGCCACCGCTCACCTTCACGCCGGGGCACCGCCGCTTGATCTCGCGGGCCGCTTCGATGAACGCCTTGGCGAACTCGGCGTGCTCCTCCATTCCGGTCGCCACCGCGAGGATGTTGGGGTCGACGATGACCTCGCTCGGGTTGAACCCGGCTCGCTCGATCAGCAGGCGGTAGGAGCGTTCCGCGATGTCGACCTTGCGCTGGACCGTGTCGGCCTGGCCCTGCTCGTCGAAGCACATGACGACGACGGACGCTCCGTAGCGGCGCACCTTCGCCGCCTTGGCGAGGAAGTCGTCTTCCCCTTCCTTGAGGCTGATCGAGTTGACGACCGCTCTGCCCTGGACGCACTTCAAGCCGGCCTCGATCACGTCCCACTTGGAGGAGTCGACCATGATGGGGACCTTCGCGATCTCCGGCTCGGTCGCGACGAGGTTGAGGAAGCGGGTCATCGATTGCGCGCCGTCGATCAGGTCGGTGTCCATGTTCACGTCGATCAGGTTGGCGCCGTTCTCCACCTGATCGCGTGCGACGTCGACCGCTGCCTGGAAATCCCCGGACTCGATCAAGCGGGCGAACTGCTTCGAGCCCGTGATGTTCGTCCGCTCGCCTACCATGACGAAGCCGGTCTCGGGCGTGATCCGGAAGGGCTCGAGACCCGAGAAGGACGTGAAGCTTTCGAGCGTGGGAAGCGAGCGGGGCGCAGCATCGGCGACGGCCGCCTTGATCGCGCGGATGTGGTCCGGGGTCGTTCCGCAGCAGCCGCCGACGAGGTTGACGAGTCCGGCCGCCGCGAACTCCCCGAGCAGCGAGCTGGTGATCTCGGGGGTCTCGTCGAAACCGCCGAAGGCATTCGGGAGACCCGCGTTGGGGTAGCTGGCGACCGGGACGGTCGCGACCCGTGCGAGGGCTTCGACCGACGGACGCATCTCGCGGGCACCCAGGGAGCAGTTGACCCCCACGATCACCGGGTCCGCATGCGCGATCGAGAGCCAGAAGGCCTCGATCGTCTGACCGGACAGCGTCCGACCGCTGCGGTCGACGATCGTGGCCGAGATCCAGCGCGGGAGGTCGGGGGCGACATCGATCGCGGCGGCGATCGCTGCCTTGGCGTTGAGGGTGTCGAAGATGGTCTCGATCAGGAGCAGATCGACGCCGCCGTCGCGCAGGGCCTCGATCTGCTCGGCGTACGCCGTGTAGACGTGGTCGAAGTCGACCGTCCGGAACGAGGGGTCGTCCACCTTCGGTGACAGCGACAGCGTGACGTTGAGGGGGCCGAGCGACCCGGCGACGAGGCCGCCGTGTCGATCGGCCGACTCGCGGGCGAGGCGGGCGCCCTCCAGGTTCATGTCCCGGACGGCGTCCTGCAGCCCGTAGTCGGCTTGCCCGATCGAGGTGGCGGTGAAGGTGTTCGTCGTGGTGATGTCCGCACCCGCCTCGAAGTACGCGTCGTGAACGGAGGTGACGATGTCGGGACGGCTCAGGTTGAGCAGGTCGGGATCGCCCTTGACGTCGCGGTCATGCTCGCGGAACCGCTCGCCTCGGAAGTCTTCTTCGTCCAGACCGCGGCCCTGCAGAAGGACACCCCACGCTCCATCGAGGATCACGATCCTCTCGGCGAGTGCCGTTTCGAGCCGTTCGCGTGCGTCCATCGGTGAACAAAGAGTAGCGGCAGCAACCTGCGAAGACCGTCGCTGGCGTCATCCGGCGAAGACCCGCTAGGCTCGGCCAGTGAGCCAGAGCCTCCCGGACATGGTGATGCGCGACACCAAAGGGCCATCGAGCACCCGCCAGCCCGAGGTGCGGGCCTCTCGGACGAAGCGGGAGACCGCGGTCGCCCTTGCCGGCGTCCCGTTGTTCGCGGATCTTCCGAAGAGGCATCTCCAACGGCTCGCGCGCGAGGCCGACGAACTGGCGTTCGCCCCTGGCGAGCAGATCGTCCGGGAAGGGTCGCTCGGCGAGACCGTCTTCGTGGTCATGGAGGGTCGAGCCAAGGTGACGCGGAACGGTCGACGGGTCGGGGAGGTTCTGCCCGGCGACTTCTTCGGCGAGCTGTCGACCATCGACGGCGGTCCCCGGACCGCGTCCATCACGGCCGTCACGCCCGTCCGTGTCGTGCGGCTGTTCCGACGGACGCTCCGGAAGCTGCTCGAGGACGAGCCCCAGCTGACGGTCAAGATCCTCGACGGGATCGTCCGGCGGATCCGCCAGGTGGAGCGTCACTCAGGCTAGTGCCGCCCGGTCCCGCGGGGCTCGATGAGGGCCTCGAGCTCGGCGAGCGTGCGTTCGTCGAGCTCCAGATCTCCCGCCGCGGCGTTCGAGCGCGTGTGCTCGGCGTCGCGACTTCCCGCGATGGCGCTCGTCACGCCCGGCTGCTGCCAGTTCCATGCAAGCGCCAGCTGCGGCACGCTCACACCGAGCCGTTCGGCCAACGGTCGCATGCCGTCCACCAGGGCGAACGTCCGGTCGAGGTGGGTACCGGATGTGAGCCCGTCGGAGGCGCGCCAATCGTCGATCTGCTCGGCATCCTCCCGTCGGAGGGCCCCGGTCAGGAGTCCTGCGCCGAGGGGCGAGTAGCTGAGGACCCCGATCCCGGCCTCGCCGCACCAACGGATCAGCTCCCCATCGTCGAGGTGGACCAGGGAGAACTCCTGCTGCAAGGAGTCGACGGGGCGGCCCGCGCGGCACCGTTCGATGAGGGACTGATCGAAGTTCGAGACCCCGACCCAGCGGACCTTGCCGGCATCGACCAGGCCGCTCATCGCTGCCCATGTGTCTTCGATCGGGACGCCGGTCGCGTCCGGCCAGTGCAGCTGATAGAGGTCGATCACGTCGATCCCGAGGCGCACGAGGGAGGCATCGCAGGCCGCCCGGACCTGCTCGGGCCGGAACCCCGTTCCCTCGGGGGCCGGGGCCACCTTGGTAGCAAGGAGGGTCCCGTCCTGTCGTCCGGCGAGGGCCTTGCCGACCAACATCTCCGAGACGCCGTTGCCATAGACCTCTGCGGTGTCGACCCAGTTCATCCCCGCTTCGATCCCGGCACCGATCGCGTCGATCACGGCGGTCTCCGACCGGTTGGGACCCCAGGCGTCGCCGCCGGCCTCCCACGCGCCGAAGCCGACCACCGAGAGCTCGGGACCCTTGGCGCCCAATCGCTGTGTACGCATGCCACATACAAACACAACGCGTCCTTCCCGGTCGGTCTCGACGTGGCGCGCTACGCTAGATGTCGGAGCGCAACCGCCCGCAAACGAGAAGGAGCGTATGGCCTCCCGGCCAACCGGTTCCATGAGCAAGACCGTCGAAGAGCGCGACCGCGTCGTCATCCGCTTCGCTGGTGACTCCGGAGACGGCATGCAATTGACCGGTGACCGGTTCACCAATGCCACTGCGATCCTCGGGAACGATCTTGCGACGCTGCCGGACTTCCCGGCCGAGATCCGGGCGCCGGCCGGCACGGTGCACGGGGTATCCGCCTTCCAGATCCAGTTCGCGAGCACCGACGTCACCACCCCCGGCGACCACGCTGACGTCCTGGTGGCCATGAACCCGGCGGCGCTCAAAGCCGACCTGGACAAGGTGGCACGGGGTGGAACCATCATCGTCAACGAGGATTCGTTCACCCAGCGCAACCTCGAGAAGGCGGGGTACGCGTCGGACCCCACGACCGACGGGACGCTGGACGGATACCAGGTCTACGCGGTCCCGATGACGTCGATCACCGTTCGCGCCGTCGAGAGCCTCGGTGTGGGCAAGAAAGAGGCCGAGCGGTCGAAGAACATGTTCGCCCTCGGGCTCGTCTCCTGGATGTACGGGCGCCCGGTCGATGTCACGCTCCGGTGGTTGGAGAAGAAGTTCGGTGGCAAGCCCGAGATCTACGAGGCGAACGTCGCTTCGTTCAACGCCGGCTACAACTTCGGCGAGACCACCGAGCTCTTCGCGCACCAGATCCACGTTGCGGCAGCGCCGGTGACCGAGGGGATCTACCGGAACGTCGCGGGGTCTCAAGCACTCGCGTGGGGACTGATCGCGGCGTCGGTCCGCAGCGGCGTGCCCTTGTTCTACGCGAGCTATCCCATCACCCCCGCATCCGACCTCCTGCACGAGCTGTCGAGGCACAAGAACTTCGGCGTGGTGACGATCCAGGCCGAGGATGAGATCGCCGCTGCCAACATGGCCCTCGGCGCGGCGTTCACGGGTCACCTGGGGGTGACGGGCACGAGCGGGCCGGGGATCGACCTGAAGGCGGAGACGATCGGTCTTGCCGTGATCACGGAGCTTCCGATGATCCTGGTCGACGTGATGCGCGCCGGCCCGTCCACCGGGATGCCGACCAAGAACGAGCAAGGGGACCTCTTGCACGCGATGTTCGGTCGCCACGGGGAGTCGCCGATCCCTATCGTGGCCCCGTCGTCGCCGGCGGATTGCTTCGCGGTGGCCATGGAGGCCGCGCGCGTCGCGATCCGCTACCGGACCCCGGTCATCCTCCTCTCGGACAGCTTCCTGCAGAATTCGTCCGAACCCTGGCTGCTTCCCGACATCGATGCGCTGCCGACCATCGACCCCATGTTCGCGACCCCGAACGGTTCTGATTTCCTCCCGTACGCGCGGGACGAGCGGCTCGCCCGGCCTTGGGCGATCCCGGGGACCCCCGGTCTCGAGCATCGGATCGGTGGCCTCGAGCGCGAGGACCGAACGGGCGACATCAGCTACGAGGCCGGAAACCATGAGCGGATGACGCACATCCGGCGGGAGAAGGTCGAAGGGATCGCCGCCGACATCCCACCGCTCGAGGTCGACGACCCGACGGGCGACGCGGAGCTGCTGGTGCTCGGGTGGGGCTCCACGGCGGGGACGGTCCGCGCCGCCGTCCAGCGTGTGCGCGGGGCGGGCGAACGGGTGGCCACCGCTCACCTGCAGTGGCTCAACCCGATGCCGACGAACACGGGAGAGGTCGTGACGAAGTACCGGCAGGTCCTGATCCCGGAGCTCAACTCGGGACAGCTCACGATGTTGATCCGAGCCCGGTTCCTGGTCGACGCGAAGACGCTCTCGAAGGTTCAGGGGCTGCCGATCTGGGCCGATGAGCTGGAGGATGCGATCGTGAGGACGTTGCATGGCTGAGGAGAACGGTGACATCAGCGGTGTCGCCACGCTGACGAAGAAGGACTTCACGTCCGACCAGGAGCCGCGTTGGTGTCCCGGGTGCGGCGATTACGCGATCCTCGCGGCGGTTCAGGGGTTCATGCCGGAGCTCGGGATCGAGCCCCACAACACCGTTTTCATCTCTGGGATCGGATGCAGCGGCCGGTTCACGTATTACATGGACACCTACGGTTTCCACGGGATCCACGGTCGGGCGCCGGCGATCGCGACCGGGGTCGCGACGGCCAACCCGGACCTGCATGTCTGGGTCGTCACCGGAGACGGCGACGCGTTGTCGATCGGCGGGAACCACCTGATCCACGCCTTGCGGCGGAACGTGAACTTCAAGATCCTGATGTTCAACAACCAGATCTACGGACTGACGAAGGGCCAGTACTCGCCGACCTCCGAAGAAGGGAAGGTGACGAAGTCGACACCGTTCGGCTCTGTCGACCATCCCTTCAACCCGGTCGCGCTGGCGCTGGGTGCCGAGGCGACGTTCGTCGCTCGAACGGTCGACAACGATCGGAAGCATCTGACCGACGTGCTGCGACAGGCTGCGGAGCATCCCGGTTCCGCGTTCGTCGAGATCTATCAGAACTGCAACGTGTTCAACGACGGCGCGTTCGACCTCATCCGGGACAAGCAACAAGGGGTGCACAACCAGATCCGTCTGGTGGACGGGGAGCCGATCGTGTTCGATGAAGGGACCCGCTGCGTGAGGGTCGGCGAGAACGGCCGACTCGAGATCGCCGCGGTCGCGGAGTCGGACCCTAGCTCCATCGTCACGCACGAGGTCCACGGCCGTCCCTCCCTCGCCTTCGCGCTGGCGCACCTTTCGCAGGGCCCGACCGAACCCACCTGCATCGGTGTGTTCCACGAGGAGGAGCGATCGACGTACGGCGAGGCGGTTCGATCGCAGCTGGAGCGCGCGGTCGAACGGCTCGGGCCCGGCGATCTGAAGACGCTCCTGCACGGCGGGGACACCTGGACCGTCGGCTGAACGGCCGGGTTCAGCTGCGCCGGCCGAGCCAGTAGGC
>JALYLP010000149.1 GCA_030774195.1 Actinomycetota bacterium
GTCCGCGACTTCGACCCGATGCAGGAGCGCACCCGGCACATGATGGATCTCGCTCGAGCCGCCGCCGGCCGCTACACCCCCGAGGAGGTGAGCGGCACCGTCGACTTCCTCGACTGGCTGCTCCAGCTCAACTTCGTCCTGCTGGGCTATCGCGAGTACGACCTGCTCGACCTCCCCGAGGGGCGGGCGATCCGGGCGACCGAGGGTTCCGGGCTCGGGATCTTGTCCGACGTCTCGAGGAGCACGTTCGCCGACGTCACGCCGCTCGACAGCCTTCCCTCGTACGTCCGTCAGCGGATCGAGGACGGGGATCTGCTCGTGATCTCGAAGACGAAGGCGTACTCGACCGTGCATCGCCGGGCCCGGATGGATTACGTCGGCGTGCGCAAGGTGTCGCCCGACGGACGGATCACCGGGGAGGCGCGGCTGATCGGTCTGTTCACGTCGAAGGCATACATGGAGCCAGCCACCAAGACCCCCCTGCTGCACCGCAAGCTGGAGCAGATCCTGGCGGCCGAGGATCTGATCCCGGGCTCGCACGACTACAAGACGGTCGTCGAGCTCTTCGGGACCTTCCCGAAGGATGAGCTGTTCCAGGGATCGGCCGAAGAGCTCCGGACGCTCGTCGTCGGTCTGTTGCAGTTCGAGGAGCAGGCCGGGATCCGGGTCCTGGTCCGGAAGGACCTGTTCGGTCGCCAGGTGTCGATCGTCGTCGCGCTGCCGCGCGAGCGGTTCACCGCGAAGCTCCGGAAAAGCTTGCAGGACATGTTCATGGAGCGCTTCCACGGCGTCACCGTGGACTACCACCTCTCCCTGGGGGAGACCGAGTCCGCCAAGATCTTCTTCACCGTGCACGTGGAGGCGGGCGTGCAGATCCCCGATATCCGGCATGAGGAGCTGGAAGCGGAGGTCGAACGGCTCGCGCGTACCTGGGACGACGACCTCGCCGACACGCTGGCCGCCCGTCTCGGTGAGCAGCGTGGCCGGGCGCTCGCCGCAACGTACGCCCCACGGTTCCCCGACTACTACAAGACCTCCGACACCGACTGGGCGCTGGCCGTCGAGGACGTGCTGAACCTGGAGGAGTTGGCGTCGTCACCGGACGGCTTCGTGGTCGGGATCGGCAACGAGTCGGCGGGCGAGCGGCTCACGCGTGTACGCCTCTACAAGACCGGAGGCAAGGTCGACCTGTCGGCCTTCATGCCGTTGCTCGAGTCGCTCGGTCTCCGCGTCGTCGAGGAGATCCCCATCCACCTCGAGGGCGAAGGACGGGTCTTCATCCACGACTTCGGCGTCCTCGACGCCCGCGGAGCGGTGCTCGACCTCGAGGGCGTCGCCGGTTCGGTCCGCGACGCGCTCGGCGCGATGTGGCGCGGCGAGGCGGAGGTGGATTCCCTCAACCGGCTGGTGATCGTGGGCGGGCTGACCTGGAAGCAGATCCACGTCCTCCGCGCGTACCGCACGTACCGGATGCGGGTCTCCGCGCGTTTCACAGATGAGTACCGAAACGATTCGATGGCCGCCAACCCCCACATCGCTGCCCGGCTCGTGGACCTCTTCGAGGCGAAGTTCGACCCGGTGCGCAACGCTCCCCCGGACGAGGCGGCGGCGATCAGGGACCAGGTCGTCGAGGATCTGCAAGGGGTCGCGTCGCTCGACCAGGACCTGATCCTGCGTTCGCTCCTCGGCACGATGGAGGCCACGGTGCGCACGAACGCCTACCGCCCCGACCGTCTCGCCCTCGCCATCAAGCTGCGGTCCGCGGACGTTCCCGAGATGCCGAAGCCGTTCCCCTTGTTCGAGGTCTTCGTCTATTCGCCCACCATGGAGGCGATCCACCTGCGGGGCGGGATGGTCGCACGGGGCGGCATCCGCTGGTCCGACCGGAAGGAGGACTACCGGACCGAGATCCTCGGCTTGATGAAGGCACAGCGGGTCAAGAACGCGATCATCGTGCCGGACGGATCCAAGGGCGGGTTCATCCTGAAGCGCCGGCCGGCGACGCCGGACGAGCTGAAGGAGGAGGTGCTCGCCCAGTACGTCACCTTCATGCACGGACTCCTCGACATCACGGACAACTACGTCCAGGGCGCGGTCGTGCACGCGGAGGGCGTCCGCGTGCTCGACGGACCCGACACGTATCTCGTGGTCGCCGCGGACAAGGGGACGGCGACGTTCTCGGATACGGCGAACGCGGTGAGCGAGCGATATGGGTTCTGGCTGGGGGATGCGTTCGCGAGCGGGGGCTCCGCGGGATTCGATCACAAGGCGCTTGGGATCACCGCCCGCGGCGCGTGGGAGTCGGTCAAGCGACACTTCCGGCAGCTGAGCGTCGATGTCCTCCGCGATCCGTTCACCGCGGTCGGGATCGGCGACATGTCGGGCGATGTCTTCGGCAACGGCATGCTCTACACGGACACGATCAAGTTGGTGGCCGCGTTCGACCACCGGCACGTGTTCCTCGACCCGAACCCCGACCCTGCCACCTCGTTCGCGGAACGGAAACGATTGTTCCAGCTGCCCGGCTCGTCGTGGAACGACTACGACCGATCGATCCTGTCGGCGGGGGGGATCGTCGTGGACCGGGCGGCGAAGAGCGTGACGCCCTCACCCGAGGTCCGGGCGGTCCTGGGGATCCCGCCCGATGCGCCCGCCGCCATGACCCCGGCGGATCTGATCCGGTGGGTGTTGAAGGCGCCCGTCGACCTGCTGTGGAACGGCGGGATCGGCACCTACGTGAAGTCTTCCGCGGAGACCAACGAGGACGCCGGTGACCGGATGAACGACGGTCTGCGCGTCGACGGGCGGGATCTCCGCACGAAGGTCGTCGGCGAGGGAGGGAACCTCGGGTTCACCCAGCGCGGCCGGATCGAGTACGCCCGGTCCGGGGGGCGGATCAACACGGACTTCATCGATAACTCCGCGGGCGTCGACACCTCCGACCATGAGGTCAACTGGAAGATCCTGCTGGGGCTCGCGATCGCGCGCGGGGAGCTCACGCTCGAGGAAAGGAACCGGATGCTCGAGGCGTGTGCGCCCGACGTCGTCGCGCACGTGCTCTACGACAACTACCTCCAGGCCCAGATCCTCTCGCAAGAGGAGGGGCAGTCCACGCAACGGATCGAGGCCTACGAGGACCTGATGCAACAGCTCGAGGCCGAAGGCGAGCTGGAACGGGACGTCGAGTTCCTGCCGACGACCGATGAGATGGCGGAACGCCGGGCGAACGGTGCCGGCATGACGCGCCCCGAGCTGTCGGTGCTGCTTGCATATGCGAAGCGCTCCGTGTTCCGGGCGCTCCTGGAGACCGACCTGCCGGACAGCGAGTACCTCGTGGCCGATCTTGCCCGGTACTTCCCGCCCGCGATCGTCGACGGGTTCGGCCACCTCCTCGCCGAGCACCCGCTGAAGCGGGAGATCATCGCGACGATGGCCTCCAACGACGTCGTGAACTCGCAAGGGATCACGTTCGTCTCGCGGATGGTCGCCGAGACCGGCGCCCATCCCGCCGATGTCGTGCGGGCGTTCCGGATCGCTCGCGATGTGACGGGAGCCGTCGCCCGCTGGAACGAGATCGAGAAGCTCGACGGCGTGATCGATCCCGTCGTGCAGAACGACCTTCTCTCCGGCGTGGACTGGCTCGTGGAGACGACCTCGCGTTGGTACCTCGTCCAGTCCGCGGGACAGCGGCTGGCCGATGCGGTCGACGCATCGCGCGATTCCTTCGCCGAGCTCGCGTCACAGATCGATCAGATCGGTCCGGAGGCGTGGCGCGAGGAGCACGATCAGATCGCGGAGCGCCTGATCGCGGAGGGTGTTCCCGAGCCGCTGGCCCGGCGCACAGCGTTCCAGGGCGAGTTGGTCCACGCGCCGGACATCATCGCGGTGTCCCACGCCACCGGTCGAGCTCCGCTCGAGGTCGCGCGCGGGTTCTTCGTGTTGGGAGAGCGGCTGCAACTCGATTGGCTCGAGAACCAGCTTGAGGCGCTCCCGGCCGGGACCCGGTGGCAGCGCTGGGCACGGCAGTCGATGGAGGACGACCTGTTCTCGCTGCGACGCTCGCTCTGCGAACGCGCGCTCGAGCTGGCCGGCGGAGCGCCCATCGACGAGGCGATCGACGGCTTCCTCGCATCCCGCGGGGAAGCCGTCGCCCGCCTCCAACGGTTCCTTCGATCCCTCGGGATCGAGGGCGTCACCGACCTCTCCCAGCTCACGGTCGCGCTCAGGCAGATCCGCGCCCTCGTCGGCTGAGCCGACCGATGCTGCGCGAACGGATGGCGCGCCGGGAGGACCTGGAGCCGATCTCCGTGCGCGGCAGGGCCGCGGGGATCACGACGGGGGTCTGTTGGTCGGTGGTCGGCATCGCGCTGGTGTGGTCCGCGTGGTACGAGCTCACCTGCCCGCTCGGTGGTCCGCGTGGCACATCGATCTGCGCCCACACGGTCGGGATCGGCGGCCTGACCGTCATGCTGGGAGCGCTGCTGGTCGTGGTCGGATCGGGGGTCCTTTGGCGGACGTCACGGCGGTTGCTCGACGCCGACGGGTCATCGGGGTGGACGTGGGGGGAAGGCCTGTCCGTCGTCGTCGCGGGCCTCATCGTGGCGATCACGATCCCGACGTACCACTGCCCGGCCGGGTACGTGCTGACACCGGTGTTCCACGCGTGCGCCAGCCCGACGTCCATCATCATCGATCCGCCCACCTGGATCGGGTGGAAGCTCGCCGCCGCCGCCGCCGGCCTCGTGCTCGGGCTCGTCATCGCGCGTTGGCGGCGGATCCCGTGGCCGCTCGGGAGCGCGGTGACGGTCGCGTCGATCGGCGGAGCGACCTGGTACCTGATCCAGATGGGCGTCGGGTTCCCGAGCGTTTAGCGTCAGCTCGTCGGGTGCCACGCCGGCGGTCCGTCGGGGTCCTGCGAGACACGACCGAAAGCTTCGCCGAAGTGCGTGGGAGCGACCACGGTCCGGGGCTCGGCAATGAGCTCTGCGAGGAGCGCCCGCCGCGTGGCGGTCGATCGCTCGTGGTCGTCGTCCGACCCCGCCCACCAGTCCGGGTGCGCGAGCTGCATCGGGTGGTTCCACGTATCGGCCGACAGCAAGGCGCGCGCGCCGCCGCTCGTCACCCCGAGGACCTGGTGCCCGGGCGTGTGCCCTGGGGCGTGATGCAGCTGGATCTGGTCGCTGATCCGATGGTCCCCATCCAGCAGCTCGAGCGCGCCTGCCCGGTCGAGGGGAGCCAGCGACCGCTCGAACGTGCTCGGAGCGTCCCCGTCCGCCGCACGCCCTCGCAGCCAGGCATGGTCCGCGCGTTGGAGCAGGTAGCGCGCCTGCGGGAACGCCGGTGAACCATCGCGGGCGAGGATCCCGCCGATGTGGTCGTCGTGCGCGTGGCTGAGGGCGACCACGTCGATCGCTTCGGGTTCCACACCCATCTCCGCCAGCAAGGCCAGGGTGACGCCGGGCTGGGGACACCAGTCCATCGCGGGCGAGGTCTCCGGGCCGACCCCGGTGTCGAGGAGCAGGAGACCGCCCGGATGACGGATGAGCCAGACGCGCACGCGGAGCCGCCACGCGTCGTCATCTCCGTAGACGTTGGGGTACCGAGCCTTCCCGGCGAGCATCGCGCCGTCGGGAGCGCCCGGGAAGGCGTCACCGATCGGCTCGTCGTTCACGTCGACGTCCAGCAACGCGACGATCTCGACGTCACCGACGGGCATGGTCTCGTGTGACACGCGCGGGAACCTATCACCCGTGTACCCTCGGAACGGCTCGGCGTCGAAGCGGAGGCTTCCCTGGGAGGAAGGATGACGGCCACGGTCCGTGTCACCGCGCGCGTGATCGCGATGTGCACGCTCGCGATGCTGATGACGGGGTGCATCAAGGTCGACCTGAACATGCAGCTCCGCGGCGACAACACCGTCGACGGGACGATGGTCTTCGCGGTCAGCCGCGACCTCCTCGCGCTCACGGGCTCGTCCGCCGACGACCTGCTGGGGCAGATCACGGCGAGCGCCGGCCCGCTCCCCTCCGGGGTGCGGTTCCAGCAGTCCGACTACGCGGACGACCGGTTCGAGGGGAAGACGTACACGTTCCAAGACGTTCCCATCGACGCGTTCAGTCAGGGCACCACCGCAGGAGAGACGATCTCGATCCAGCGGGTGGGCGATAGCTTCCAAATCAACGGCGAGATCGATCTGACCCCAGCTGCCACGGGACCGCTCCAGCCCGGTTCCGCGCAGCTGGCCAAGGACATGGAGCTGCTTATCGCGATCACGTTCCCGGGTCCCGTCTCGCAGCAGTCTGGCGGGACGATCAGTGGCACCACCGTCACGTGGACCCCGGCGTTCGGCGAGAAGACCGAGATCCGGGCGACCGGGAGCGCGATCGGCGGCGGTGGCCGCGGGGCGCTGCTGTGGATCCTGCTGGGGCTCGCGATCCTGCTCGTGCTGTTGGTGGTTCTGGTCCTCGTCCGGAGCCGGGGCAACAGGGTCGCACCCGAACCGGAGACGGGAACGGCTACGGCCCCAACGCCAGCGCCTCCCGCGCCGACCGACACCCCCACGCAACCGCCGCCAGCCGCGGGTTGATCGGATCCTGGTCACAGGACGGCGGATTCCACGACGAGGTCGCCCTCGACGAAGCGTGACGGCCGGAGCGGCCGGAGGTCGAACGTCTCGCTCCGCCCCCGAGCGACGAGCTCCGCGATCGCGCGACCGGCGGCCGGTGCGTGCATCAGCCCGTGCCCGCCGAACCCGACGCAGTGGAAGAGGCCCGGTACGGCAGGATCCTCGCCGATGATCGCGTGATGGTCCGGCGTCTCCGGATAGAGGCCCGCCCAACAATGTGACGGATCGATCGGCAGATCGAGGATCGACGGGAACCTGTTCGGGAGCCTGGCGGCCAGCGCTGGAAGGAAGGCGGGGTCGACCGAGGTGTCCCAGCCGGGCGGATCGTCGGGATCGGCGTAGGCGACGACCCATCCGCCGGCTGGCTCACGCCGTACGAGGACGCCCGTGTCCACGTCCACGGTCATCGGCGTGAGCCCGCCTGTGCCCGAGGGGTCCATCACGTGGGCGAGGTTGCGACGGACTGGCTCGACGGGCACAGCGCTGCCCAGCAAACGCGCCACCGAACGCGCTCCCGTTCCGGCGGCGTTCACGACCGCCTCCGCGCGCACATCGCCTTCCGCGTGTCGGACGACGAAGCCGGGTTCGATCGCACTCACGGCGGCGCGGGTGATGATCGTCGCGCCCTTCGTGCGGGCATCGGCGAGGAGCGCCGCGACCAGACCCGCGGGGTCGAGGAAACCGTCTCGCGCGTGGAACGTTCCTCCGCGGATGCCGTCGGCCCTGATGAACGGAACCATGGAGTCGATCTCGGCAGGATCGAGCCATCGGGTCTCGACGCCGAGACGGCGTTGGACCTCGCCGGCATCGCGCAGCCCTCGTTCGCTCGCATCTGTCCCCGCCAGCATGAGGTAGCCGGTCTGATGGAAGCCCAGGCCTCCGACGGTCCGTTCGAGCGTCTCTAGCTCGTCGATCGAGAACCGCGAGAATGCGACGTTGACCTCGGTCGTGAACTGCGCCCGGATGCCGCCGTTGGCGAGCGCCGAGGAGCCTCGGCCGGCCGCGGCCGCCTCCTCGAGCACGGTCACGCTCACCCCCGCGCCCGCCAGCTCGCGCGCACACGATAGACCGATCACGCCGGCGCCGATCACGGCAACGTCGGTCCGGTCCGCCACACGCCCACGCTACCCGAGCGAGCCCCGGCGTCAGCGGCGGAAGCGTCCCCGCTTCTTCTTCTCGGCCTCAGAGCTGGCCGCGAACGCCTCGGCGATCGGTGGCGGAAGCGGCCGGTCTTCCTCGACGGTCTGCGGCTCGTCCGCGACGGTTTCGGGCTCGGGCGCGGGGGCAGGGGAGGCCGGTTCGGTCGGCGATACGGGCTGCGGGTCGGGCTCGTTCGCGGGTGCGTCGTTCTCGTCGGCGACGGTCGCGGTCGCCGGCCCGTCCTCGTCCTCGGGCACGACGTCGGGATCGTCGTCCTCCTCGGCTACGGGGAGGTCGTTCCCCGCCGACAGGTTCCGGAAGACGGCGGCCGCCTGTGCCGACGCGCCCTTGCGATCGAGGAGCCGTAACGCGCGGTGTTCGAAGGGTTGGGCCTCGTTCGGCCGGCCGGACAGGCGCAGGACCTCGGCGAGATGCAACAGGGCGTTGGCACGGAGATCCGTCGAGTCCGTCTGCTCCGCGAGCGATACGGCCTCGCGACCGAGCTTGTCCGCGCGCTCGACGTCGCCGAGCCGCACGAGGGCCCGAGCACGTGCCGTGCGCCACCCGACGAGCGCCGTCGGGTCGGTCGCCCACGTTTCCGCAACATCCGCCAGGGCCATGGCTTCCTCGACCCGATCCTCGGTCGCGAGGACGAGGTTCGCCCACGACGCGGCGATCGTCGCCCGAAGCCGGTCATCTCGCGCATGTGAAGCGGCGGCGAGGGCGCGCTGGATCGGCGGCTCGGCGGCGTCG
>JALYLP010000150.1 GCA_030774195.1 Actinomycetota bacterium
ATCCGGTGCCGATCGGCGACGTCGTCGACGCGTTGATGCGAGAAGACGTCTTCAGTCGTGGGATGCCGATCGCGACCCTCGCCCGGCGGTGGCCAGAGCTGGTGGGGGAGCGGCTCGCGCGCGCGACGCAGCCCGCGTCTTTGGAGGGCGGGATCCTCATCGTGCGAGCCTCTGACGGGCCCTGGGGAGCGCAGGCGAAATACCTCTCCGAACAGATCCGGGAGCGGGCCGATACGGCGCTCGGAACGGGTTCGGTGAAGGCCGTCCGGATCGTGGTCGGCTCGGCGCCCCGAGAAGCGCGAAACCGCAGGTCACAGGGCTGATTTCGGCTCCTGAGATACGGTCAAACGTCCCCCTCGTCCGGTAAGATAGAGGCGTTCGTGCGACACCCCGCCGCACGCCCCCCGCAGGCTCACGGCGGGTGCCGTGCGGCCCCGATCGGAGGACGGTTGGCAACCCCAGCGAATCGCACCACCAGGACCAGAACGACCAAGCAACAGCCCGGCTACGACTCCAGCAGCATCCAGGTCCTCGAGGGCCTCGAGCCCGTCCGCAAGCGTCCCGGGATGTACATCGGGACCACCAGCTCGCGAGGGCTGCATCACCTCGTCTACGAGGTCGTCGACAACGCGATCGACGAAGCCATGGCCGGGTACTGCGACAAGATCGTCGTCACGCTGCACGCTGACGGCTCGGCGAGCGTGCTCGACAACGGCCGTGGCATCCCCGTCAAGCCGATCCCGGGTCGCAAGGATCGCCGTCCCGCGCTCGAGATCGTGCTCACTGTGCTGCATGCCGGCGGGAAGTTCGGCGGCGAGGGCTACAAGATCTCCGGCGGCCTTCACGGCGTCGGCGTTTCGGTCGTGAACGCGCTCTCCCAGAAGCTCGAGGCTCAGGTTCAGCGGGACGGCTCCACGTACACGATGGCCTTCAGTCGCGGCAAGGTCACGAAGAAGCTCACCAAGGGGAAGGGCAGCTCGAAGACGGGCACCCTGATCCGCTTCTGGCCGGACCCCGAGATCTTCACCGAGGGCGTGGAGTTCGAGAGCAAGATCCTCGCGGACCGGCTGAAGGAGCTGGCGTTCCTCAACAAGGGCGTCGAGATCCAGCTCATCGATGAGCGCACCGGAACGAAGGAGGTCTTCAAGGCCACCGGTGGTCTCGTCGACTTCGTGAAGTACCTCGCGGAGGGCCGTGATCCGCTGCATCGGGTCGTGTACTTCGAGGCCAAGGAGGGCGACGGGACCGCGGAGGTCGAGACCGCTCTGCAGTGGAACAACTCGTACGCGGAGTCGTTCCATTCGTTCGCGAACACGATCAACACGCACGAGGGTGGCATGCACGAAGAGGGTCTGAAGAAGGCGCTCACGAACGTGCTCAATCGATACGCGCGGAGCAAGGGCCTGCTCAAGGAGAAGGAAGAGAACCTGATCGGCGAGGACGTTCGCGAGGGACTGATCGCGATCGTGTCCGTGAAGCTCCGCGATCCTCAGTTCGAGGGCCAGACGAAGACGAAGCTCGGCAACGCCTCGATCCGTTCGTTCGTCGAGACGACGGTCAACGCGAAGCTTGCCGAATGGCTCGAGGAGCATCCCGGGGACGGCAAGCGCATCGTGACGAAAGCCACGTCCGCGGCCAAGGCCAGGCTGGCCGCCAAGCAGGCGCGCGACCTCACCCGCCGGAAGTCATTCCTAGAGTCGGGATCGTTGCCCGGCAAGCTCGCCGACTGCCAGCTGAACGACCCTGCCGCGTGCGAGATCTACATCGTGGAGGGGGACTCCGCCGGCGGCTCCGCCAAGCAGGCACGCGACCCTGCGACCCAGGCCATCCTCCCGATCCGCGGCAAGATCCTGAACGTCGAGAAGGCGCGGCTGCACAAGATCCTGGAGAACAACGAGATCCAGGCGCTGATCACGGCGATCGGTACCGGCATCGGTGACGAGTTCGACATCACGAAGGCCCGGTACCACCGCATCGTCCTGATGGCAGACGCCGACGTCGACGGCGCGCACATCCGTACGCTCTTGCTGACGTACTTCTTCCGGTACATGCGCGATCTGATCGATGCGGGCTACGTCTACCTCGCGCAGCCGCCGCTGTACCTGCTGAAGGAGGGGAAG
>JALYLP010000151.1 GCA_030774195.1 Actinomycetota bacterium
GCCACCAACGACGCGGCATCGGATGATGGCTCGACGAGCAGTTCGAGGCTCGCGCCATAGATCGGGGCTGCACGAATCTGACAGGCACTCACGCCGAACATCAACACTGATTCAATCGCCTTTCACAAGACACCTCGGGTTCACACTCCTCGGCTCGCCGAACGAGGAGGGCATCCCAGTCGTCCACGACTACTTCGGACCGGGAATGCCGAGGGTCGTCTTCGAGAAGCAGCTCGCCTGACCAGCACGGCGCGTAAGCGGAAGTAAGCGGGAGGCTACCGTGACAGGAACTTGACACGCCTGCGTGGGCGTCTGCTAAACGGCGAGTTATAGCAAGTTCCCTGGTCACGGGTGTCAAGCGATTGTCGTACTCCTCCCCCCGGAACCTACTTCACGACCCGGTAGAGCTGCCAGCGATCCGGAACGCCCTTCAACTCGTGTTCGCCGGCGTCCTCGAACGAGAGCCCGCTTCCCGCCACGAGATCCTTGACGGTCCTGGACACGAGCACCTCGCCGGCCGAGGCGAGCGCGGCGATCCTGGCGCCGATGTGCACGGCGATCCCCCGAACGTCGTCCCCGGCGAGCTCGATCTCACCGGTGTGCACGCCCGCCCGGATCTGGATCTCAAGGGGCTTGACGGCATCCGCGATCGCCCGAGCGCAGCGGACGGCTCGTGCCGGCCCGTCGAACGTCGCGAGGAAGCCATCTCCTGCGACGTCGACCTCGCGGCCTCGGTACCGAGCGAGGATGCTTCGCACGAGCGCGTGGTGACGGTCGAGGAGCGCTCGCCACGCGCCGTCTCCGAGCTGGACCGCCTTCTGCGTCGACCCGACGATGTCCGTGAACATCACGGTAGCGAGCACGCGCTCGAGCTCGGCCTCCTCGCGGCGCACGCTCGCAAGGAAGCGCTGCATCGCATCCAGCACGACGTCGGCCCCGTTCGTCCAGAAGTCGAAGTCGGTCCCGGACAGCTCGACGAGCTCAGCTGCCGGGATCTGTTCGGCGAGAAAGCGGTCGGCATGAGCTCCCTGGAGGGGAAAGGCTGCATCGGGACGTCCGAGGATCAACGTCGGGACATGGATCGCCGAGAGCACTCCTCGCATGTCCGTCTCGTTCCACATCCGAGTGAGCGCGAGTGCCCCTCCCGGGCTCGCGCCCCGCCGGAGGTAACGGGCGTACCACTCGATGAACCGCTGATCGGCGCCGACCGAGGGGTCCAGTTCGGGCACGATCTGGCGCGCGTACTCCAATCCCCAGCCGGCCTCCATCCTTGCCATGTCCTGGTCGATCCATTCCTCGGGTAGCCCCCAGGGGTAGTCCGAGGATCGCCTGGCCTTCGCGGGAGCGCCGAGGAGCATCAGCGCAAGGGTGCGCTCCGGGTACGTGGCCGCGAAGACCATCGACATGTGCCCGCCGTCGAATACGCCGAACAGCGCCGCGCGCTCGCTCCCGACCTGGTCGAGCACCGCACGCACGTCGTCCATCCGCGTCTCCATGTCGGGCAGCCGGTCGTCAGGGACGCGGTCCGACAATCCGGTGCCCCGTTTGTCGAAAGTGATGAGACGCGAGAACGACGCGAGCCCCCGCAGGAATCGAGCGAACCGCGGTTCCTCCCACTGGATCTCGACGTCGGATACCCAGGGCGGAACGAAGACCAGATCGACGGGCCCGTCACCGACCACCTGGTACGCGATGTGCACGCCGTCGATAGTCTTCGCGTAGCGGGTCTCGGGGATGTCCACGCTCGCATCCTTCCCCGGACGGGACCGCGCCGCAACCGGGCGCCCGGAAGGTAGAGAAGGCGCGTCACAACCACCGAGGTCATGGTGAACAGGCCCGACGACGTGTTCGTGGAGCGAGAGGGGCGCATCGAGCGGGTGCAGGAACGGTTATTCGAAGGGGAGGGACCGGTCCTGCATCTGATCGAACGCATCGTTGGAACCCCTGGGCTCCGGGTCGATCAAGCGTCTCCATGGGTGGACGCACGGCTGCCGGATGGTTCGAGGGTGCAGACCCGATTTTCTTGGGCCCTTTTTCGCGGCGTTCACAGACTGGAGGCGCGCTGAGCGGGCGGGCTCCACCGCGGCTATCAGTACTCGTAGAACCCGTGTCCGCTCTTCACGCCAAGCCAACCTCAGTCGAGGTACTCGCGCAAGAGTTCACGGGGACCCTCTGGGAGTGCCGGTCGAACGGACGCGTAGTGCTCCTCAATCGCCAGGACGACATCCAGTCCGACTCGATCCATCAGCTTGAAGGGCGGGATGCCGGCGCCAGCGAAGATCGCCCACATCG
>JALYLP010000152.1 GCA_030774195.1 Actinomycetota bacterium
GATCCGAGCACACGACCGACGCGATCGTCGTTCACGAGGCCATCCGTTCATGCACTGCTTCGCGGAGGGCGCGGTACACGAGCCCGGGCTCGCCCATGCGGTGGCGGAGCTGCCGCTCCAGCGCGGCGATCGGGACGAGGTTCTGCGGCGCGCGGGGATCGAGATGTGGCTCGGAGGCAACGAGGGGAAGCACGGCGGTCGTGCGGTCAGCGAGACGGATCACCTCGGCCGTGGGGAGCTGCCCGCTCGCTTCGCACCGGACGATCCCGGACCACGCATGCCCGCCCTGGATGTGCGCCAGCCGCACGTACCACGAATAGCGGCGGTACTCGGAGATGGTGAACAACGGGGTGCGCTGCCGCGGTCCGAGCGCGGCGACGACCGCGTTGCGCTCCGGCGGCAGGTACGTCACACGGTGGCTCTTGATCGATCCAACCGCGGGTACGGGGGCCAACTCGTTCAACGGTCCGTCGGCGATCACGAAGCTGTCTGCCGCGAGGGCGGTGGCGACGTGTCCCTCGGCCGTGCGCATCTTCGCGTGGAGCGTTCGCACCAGGCCGGCGGGATCCGTGTCCGGCGTCGTGGTCGTGGCATACGGCGGGTCGAGCGCGACGACCGGGAAGGTCTCAGCTCGTCCACCCGCTAGGACCGCCCACCGCCCGATCCGCTCGTCGACGATCCACGACCGGCGCACCTCGCGGTCCCAGACCACCGCTCCGACCGCGAACGTGCCACAGATCCCGGGGACGGGACCGGACGGATCGTCGAGCGTGAGCCGCGCATCGACGCGCCGGACGCCGTCGACGAAGGCGATCCGCGCGACGCCGTCGTCGACGCCGTCGCGTGGGCTCCAGTCCTCGGTCTCGATAGAGGTGTCGACCGACCCCTCGGCCGGGGCCAGCGCCTCGTCCGGATCCAACGGAGCGCCGTACTCGGGCGACCAACCCTCGACGAAGATCCGTGCCATGCGCCGGATACTACCCACGGCCACCGACGCCTCCGCTCAGGCTGGAGTCATCGTCTCCGACGAGGTCGTCCACGTGCTGCCCCCGGTGTAGGTGAGGATGCTCGTCCTCATGGCGCTCGGGCAGCAATGAGGGTCGCCGTGCGCGAAGACCGCCTCCGTCACGACGAGACCGACCGGATCCGTCGACGGGACGATGCGGGTGTCGCAGACGTTCCGGTCGAACACCCGGGCACCCTGCACGATGTCGATCGCGAAGTAGGTTCCGCATCCCCCGGAGCCGCCGGTCTCCGCGAACACCAGCGCGTCGTCCGATGCATCGCCGGTGACGTCGCCCATCAGCGCCGTGAGGCCCAGGACCAGGTCTCGGTTCGCGCCGAAAGCGACGGCGTCGACCGGTCGCCAGGGCGAGCCCGGATCGCCACGGTGCAGCCACACGGCGATGCCTCTGCCGGCCCGGAACGGATCGGGCCCGGGACGTTGCCAGGCCACCACGATCGCGTCGCCCGCGGACGTGTGCGCGTACCACGTTCCCGCGACCTCGTTCCCCTTCGGCACGAGGTCATCGACAGGCACGTCCCCGGCAGGGAGATCGGAGGGGTAGGCGGTGGGCAGCCCGCGGGGGAGCGACGGCGGAGCAGTCGGGGTCCCGGCGGTGGGCAGCGCGTCGCTCGCTCCCCCGTGACACGCAGCGAGGCAGATCAGCAGCGCGGCGGGTGCCCATCGATGACGATCGATCACGCGCCGATGCTCGCAGACGTTCCGGCGAGACCGTGGGACGTTGGGGTCGGTGACCGGTGCCCCTCGTTTGGGAGGATGGAGGCAGCATCCGCGGACGACCGGAGAACGGCCGGCCGCCGGGTGGCCGGCGCGCGCGAAGGGAGCCAACGACGCGATCGACCTCTGAGCTCGAGGGGGCCCGCTCGTCCCTCCCGCTTGCCGCGGGCTCCGTGGACATCCATCGGCTGGCCTGGTTGGCCGAGCAGGGGATCGGCGCCGTGCCGAGTCTCCCGCACACCCTCAAGATCCTCCTCGAGGACCTCCTTCGGCGCGCCGGGAGCCGCGACGTCGCCGACGCAGACGTGGCGGCCCTCGCGGCGTGGCCCGCGCCCGCGCTCGCGATCGCATTCATGCCCGGGCGCGTCCTCATGCAGGACTTCACCGGCGTGCCCGCGGTCGTCGACCTGGCGGCGATGCGGAGCGCGGTGGCCCGCGCGGGCGCGGACCCGATGCGCGTGAACCCGCACGTGCCGGTCGACCTGATCATCGACCATTCCGTCCAGGTCGATCTGTTCCGCTCACGCGATGCGTACGAGACCAACATCGACTGGGAGTACCGCCGCAATGCCGAGCGGTACGCCCTGCTCCGATGGGCGCAGCAGGCCTTCGCCAACATCCGTGTGGTCCCGCCGGGAGCGGGCATCTGCCACCAGGTGAACCTCGAGCATCTGGGCCGGGTGGTCGCGACCCGGGACGGGGTTGCGTTCCCCGACACGCTCGTCGGCACGGATTCGCACACCACGATGGTCAACGGGCTCGGTGTGCTCGGCTGGGGGGTGGGCGGCATCGAGGCCGAGGCCGCGATGCTCGGTCAACCGATCTTCCTGCCACAACCGCTCGTGCTCGGGGTCCGCGTCGTTGGCGAGCTTCTAGCCGGCACCACGGCCACGGATCTCGTCCTGTCGCTCACGCAGATGCTTCGAGCGCACGGCGTGGTCGGGACGTTCGTGGAGTTCTTCGGCGATGGATTGTCCTCGCTGTCGGTCGCCGACCGAGCGACGTTGTCGAACATGTGCCCCGAATACGGGGCCACGTCCGCGTACTTCCCGGTGGACCAGGAGACCCTTCGCTACCTGACCTTCACCGGTCGAGGCGACGTCGTCGATCTGGTCGAGCGCTACACGAAGGAACAGGGATTGTTCCGCGCCGATGGGGAGCCGGAGCCACGGTTCTCCGAGATCGTGGAGCTCGATCTGGGGGCGGTCGAGCCGTCGGTTGCCGGTCCGAAGCGCCCACAGGACCGCGTGGCGCTCCCTGATGTCTGGGCGTCGTTCGTGGCGGCCTTCCGCGACCGCGCGGAGCCCGATCCTCGCCCGAACGACGTCGGCAGGTTCGAGACGGAGGGTGGGAGCGTGGACGTCGAGGTGGACACCGACGCGACGATCGAGCCCGGCACGGAGACGCCGGTGCCGGTGGATGGCGATGTCGTGAAACACGGGTCGGTCGTGATCGCCGCGATCACCTCGTGCACGAACACGTCCAACCCGTCGGTGATGCTCGCCGCGGGCCTCCTCGCGAAGAAGGCGGTGGAGGCCGGGCTCCAGACCCGGTCGTGGGTCAAGACGTCGTTGGCTCCGGGATCGCGCGTCGTCACCGACTACCTCGACAACGCGGGTCTCACGCCCTACCTCGAGAAGCTGGGGTTCGCCCTCGTCGGGTACGGCTGCACGACGTGTATCGGGAACTCCGGTCCGCTGCCCGAGCGCGTCTCCGCAGCGGTCGACGAAGGAGATCTGAACGTCGTCGCCGTGCTCTCCGGGAACCGGAACTTCGAGGGCAGGATCCACCCGCAGGTTCGGGCGAGCTACCTGGCCTCCCCTCCGCTCTGCGTCGCCTACGCCCTGGCCGGGTCCGTCGAGGTCGATCTGACGAGCGAACCGCTCGGGGTCGGGGCCGAGGGTCCCGTCTTCCTCCGGGACATCTGGCCGACACAGGCCGAGGTCGTCTCGTCGATGGCAGCGGCGATCACGCAGGAGCAGTTCGTGCGCGAGTATGCCCACATCTGGGACGGCGACGAGCGGTGGACGTCGCTCCCGACCCCGGACGGACCCGTGTACGCCTGGGATCCGGCGTCGACGTACGTGCAGGAGCCGCCGTTCTTCCGCGAGGACGCGGCGCGACCGATCGAGGACATCGAGGGGGCCCGGATCCTGGTGTGGGTCGGCGACTCGATCACCACCGATCACATCTCGCCGGCGGGTTCGATCAAGGCGGATTCCCCCGCTGGGCGGTACCTCCAGGAGCACGGGGTTCCCCCAGGCGAGTTCAATTCGTACGGAGCCCGGCGCGGGAGCCATGAGGTGATGATGCGGGGCACGTTCGCCAACATCCGGCTCCGGAACGAGCTCGCACCCGGGACGGAGGGCTCGTGGACCACACACCTCCCGAGCGGGGAGGTGCTCTCGATCTTCGACGCCGCCGAGCGATACCGTCAGGAAGGTGTTCCCCTCGCGGTCCTCGCGGGCAAGGAGTACGGCAGCGGATCGAGCCGCGACTGGGCGGCGAAAGGACCCGCGCTCCTCGGCGTGCGGTTCGTGCTCGCGGATAGCTACGAGCGGATCCATCGCTCGAACCTCGTGGGCATGGGCGTACTGCCGTTGCAATACCTCGCGGGCGCCTCCGCGGCGTCGCTCGGGCTCACCGGGCACGAGACCTATTCGGTCCGCGGGCTGACCGGCGGGATCGTCCCCAGTCAGGAGGTAGCCGTCGAGGCGGTGGCGGAGGACGGGCGCGTGATCTCGTTC
>JALYLP010000153.1 GCA_030774195.1 Actinomycetota bacterium
GAGCCGCTTCCAGCGGCTGGATCGCGAGCGGCCACGTCGCCAGCCCGACCAACCCCCACTGCGTCAGGCCGACCGAGTCGTTCAACAGATGCGCCAGCACGCCCGCGACGATCGTGCCGAACGCGCCGACCACCATCGTTCCGTACAAGGCTCGTGCATGGTGCTCGCCGACGCGCACCGCGAGCGTCCGCTTCTCCGCGGCCTCATCCGTTCCGATGTCGCGGATGTTGTTCGCCTCCAAGATGGCGACCGCGAGCAGGCCCATCACGGCGCCGCACCACCACGAGGCCGCCGTCACCGTCTCGACCATCACGAACGTGGTTCCGCACGTCGCGACCAGCCCGAAGAACAGGAACACCATCACCTCGCCGAGCCCAAGCCCCGCGTACGGTCGGGGTCCGCCGCTGTAGAGCAGCGCCGCGAGGATCCCGAGGCCGCCGACCACGAGCACCAGCACAGGTCGGGTCGCGATCGCGAGCGCCAACCCTGCGAACCCGGCCACCGCGATCGACAGCAAAGCGGCGATGAGCACCGCGCGCGGGCTGGCCGCGCCGCTCTGCGTGATCCGGGGCGGTCCGACGCGCTCGTGCGTGTCGACCCCCCGCACGCCGTCGAAGTAGTCGTTCGCGAGGTTCACGCCGATCTGCAGACCCGCGGCGACGAGTGCAGCCGCGACGAAGCGCCACCAGATCACCTCACCGGCGGCGGCCGTGCCCACGATGACGGGCACGAGCCCGGCGCCCAGCGTGCGGGGCCTGGCCCCCAGCCACCACACCCGCCAGCCGGCCGCGGTGCTCACGGTCGTTTCGGGAACCTCGAGAAGTCCGGATCGCGCTTCTGCGTGAAAGCATCCCGACCCTCCTGCGCCTCGGAGGTCATGTAGTAGAGGAGCGTGGCGTCACCGGCGAGCTGCTGGACCCCCGCGAGCCCGTCGACGCCGGCGTTGTACCCGGACTTCAGCAGCCGGAGCGCGAGCGGAGACTTCTCCAGGAGCTCTCCCGCCCAGGACACCGTCGTCTCCTCCAGCACATCGAGCGGCACCACGGCGTTCACCAACCCCCACGACAGCGCGGTCTGGGCGTCGTACTGCCGGCAGAGGAACCAGACCTCCTTCGCACGCTTCTCGCCGATCTGCCGAGCCAAAAGCCCGATCCCGTAGCCGCCGTCGAATGATCCGACCCGCGGGCCGGTCTGCCCGAACCGGGCGTTCTCCGCGGCGATCGTGAGGTCGCAGCACAGATGCAGTACGTTTCCGCCCCCGATCGCGTACCCGGCGACCATCGCGATCACGGGCTTGGGGAGGCGTCGGATCTGGATCTGGAGGTCGAGGACGTTGAGCCGCCCGATCCCCTGCTCATCGACGTAGCCGTCGTCTCCCCGGATCCTCTGGTCACCGCCGCTACTGAACGCCTCCGTGCCCGAGCCCGTGAGGATCACGACGCCGATCGCGGGATCGTCCCGCGCCAGCTCGAAGGCCGAGATCAGCTCGCGGGTCGTGAGCGGGCGGAACGCGTTACGGACCTGGGGCCGGTCGATCGTGATCTTGGCCATCCCGTCCGACGTCTCGTAGCGGATGTCCGTCCAGTCACCGTGTGACTGCCACTCGACCATGTGACCACCAACTCCTAGAGCGCGTACTCGAACGGTTAGGCTACCCGACGTGACCGTGACGGCGCATCGTCGGTCGAGCGCCGGTGAGCTGATCGCGTATGCATTGCCTCCCGGCGAGGTCTGGCTCGAGATCCTTGCCGCGCACGCCTCCTCCGGCGCGTCGTACCTCCCGATCGACGTTCGGCTGTCCGACCGGGAGCAGCGCGCCCTCGTCGAACGGGCGCGTCCGGGGTTGCTGGTCACGCCCGACGACGAGGTGCTCTTCGCCGATCCCGCGCCGGTCGACCCCGATCGCGCCTGGGCCGTCGTCTCCACGAGCGGAGTCTCGGGAAAGCCGAAGCTCGCGGAGCTTCCCCGCAAGGCGCTCGGCGCCGCGGTGGCGGGATCGCTGACGGCGCTCGACGCGTCGGCGTTCGACCCGTGGGTGGCGTGCCTCTCACCGGCCCACGTAGGCGGGTTGCTGGTCCTCCTCCGCGGAGCGCTGGCCGGCGCACCCGTGGACGTCTTCGACGGATCCGGGCCCGCCCGGTTGTTGGCGGAGGCGCCCGCCGGCGCGCACGTTGCCCTCGTGCCGACCATGCTCCGCCGCCTCGTGGCGACCGCGCAGGACCTCTCACATCTGGGGGTGCTGCTCGTCGGCGGGTCGGCGCTGGACCCCGCGCTGCGCGACGCCGCCGCACGAC
>JALYLP010000154.1 GCA_030774195.1 Actinomycetota bacterium
CGGGCACGGATGGTGTACGTGTGCAGGTCGCCCGCGAACATGTTGTCGCCGATACGGACGTCGCAGGTCTCGGTGGAGGCGGAGAACGTCTCGGCCGCCAGCCCCGTGAGCTTCCGAACCGAGGTCCCGTCGGGCAGGGTCAGATCGATGCGGATCGAAGGGGTGAGCGGCTTCTCGAGGTCGATCATCTCCTTGGTCAGGAAAACCACGACGAGCGTCGCACCGTCGTCCAGGTGCGCATCGAAGTACCACCACTCGTACGTTCCGGGGGAGCCGTCCGTGCGCATCCCGTCCTCCCAAAGCTTGATCGCGCGGGGTTCGATGCCGAGCCGCGCGTAGTCGTCGGGAGTCCTGGCGAGCCGAGCAGGGACTGCGGTGACGCTGGCGAGGGCCATCGGGACACGCTCCTTTCGAAAGCGACGCTTCTGAGGACACGCCGTTACCACCCCGCGTATGCAGCGATCGCGCTGTCTGGCACCCGGTCGTTCTCGACGTCGTCGATGGCAGCTTCGATGATGGCGAGGCCTTCGGCGACTTCATCCGCGCTCAATGTCAACGGAGGGGTCAGTTCAAGAACGTTGGAGTGCATCCCAACGTAGAAGAGCACCGCCCCCAACTCGATCGCGCGGAACACGACCTTCGCGGCCTGTGCAGAGGCTGGCTCGCGCGTCGCTCGGTCTGACACGAGATCGACACCGATCGCCAGGCCGCGCCCGCGAACTTCGCCGACGAGCGGATGTCGCGACGCGAGGTCTCGGAGACCGTTGAGCAACGCTTCCCCGCGCTCCTGTGCGTTGCGGATCAGGTCCTCCTTCTTGATCGCACCGAGAACGGCGAGGCCCGCCGACGCTGAGACCGGATTCCCGGCCGTCGTCTGGATCGCGAAGTTCGGTGCGAAGTCGAGGATCCCCGCGGGACCAACGACTGCCGACAGAGGGAGCCCGCCTCCGAGGCCCTTGCCGAACGTCACGACGTCCGGGTCGATGTTCTCTGCCTGGAACGCGTGGAGGAGTCCGGTTCGGGCGAGCCCCACTTTCACTTCGTCACACAACAGCAAGATCCCGTGCCGAGAACACCGTTCCGCGATCGCCGCCAAGAAACCAGGCGGTGGCACAATCATGCCGCCGTCCGATTGGATCGGCTCCATCAGGACCGCCGCAACTTGTCTTGGAGGGCAGGTCGTCGTCAGCAGGAAGTCGAAGAGCTCGAGGACCACTCCACCCGTGTCCCCCGACCACGCAGGGCGGTATGGATCGGGGTACGGAATCAGCGTCAAGCCGGGCATCGGCGAGCTGTGCAGCTGCGCGGTGTGGCCGGACACAGCCATCGACCCCGACGTGCCACCGTGGTATGCGCCTACGAACGAAATGAATCGGTGCCGACCGGTCGCTGCTTCGATCGCCCGAACGGCGGTCTCGTTCGCGTCTGAACCAGAATGTCCTAGCCAAACCCTACGGTCCACGCCCGCGGGGAACGTCGCGAGGAGGGACTCAGCCAGCTCAACGGCCGGAGCGTTGACGGAGGACAAGATGCTCGCGGCCGGCATCGAGCGCACCGCCTGATCCACCGCCTCGCAAAGCCCGGGATGGCTGTGACCCAGGCTCGCCGCTCCCCAGGACGCCGAGAGGTCGAGGAGTCGACGGCCGTCCTCCGCGATGAGGTAGCTCCCATCTCCGCCGATTACGGACAGCGGCGCGAACCGCAGCTTCTCTATGCCCGCGATCGAATGCGCATCACGCGTCTGTAGGTCCATCGATCACTCCAGTCCGTACGAGGTCGGACGTTCTCGTTCCCGACTCTGCTCGATCATCACGAATCTTCCGAGGGCGAGCGCAAGGGGGGCGAATCGGGTCCGGTCCACCCGAAATGACATGCGACGGCACGGTCGACCTGGGGCTGACCAGGCTCCAGAACATCGTCGCCATCATGACGGAGACGGAGGGCGTGCGCTTACGGACACTTCACCGGCTCGATCGCGGGATCGGATAGAGACACGGAGACACTGTCCTCACATCGTTCTACGATTCCTGACGCATGATCTGCGGTCGCTGCGGCGCGGAGGCACCTGACGGTGCGCGGTTCTGTCCCGCGTGCGGCAACGAGCTGTCCTCCGGGAGCGGGCGGCAGGAGCGCAAGCTCGTCTCGATCCTGTTCGTCGACGTCGTCGGGTCGACCGCGCGGGGCGACGGCGCCGATCCCGAAGACGTCCGGGATCGGAACCAGATCTACTTCCAGGACGCACGCGAGCGCATCGAGCGCCACGGTGGGATCGTCGAGAAGTACATCGGGGACGCGGTCATGGCGGTCTTCGGCGCACCGCTTGCCCGGGTCGACGACGCCGAGCGCGCCGTCCGCGCGGGCCTCTCGATCCTGGAGGGGATCCGAGCGCTGAACGCCGCGAACGAGGGGCTCGATCTGGAGGTGCGCGGCGCCGTTTGCACCGGCGAGGCCGTGATCGCCGTGGATGCCGCTCCCGAAGACCCGCTCGCGACCGGCGACGTCGTGAACACGGCCGCTCGCCTCCAGAACGCCGCCCCGCCCGGAGGACTGATCGTGGGCGAGGAGACGCACCGCCTGACGCGGCACGCCTTCCGGCTCGAGCCGCTGCCCGCCGTCCAGGCGAAGGGGAAGGCGTCGCCGGTCCCCGCCTGGTCGGTCGTCGAGGCGCTGGAGGCGCCCGGGAGCCGGCCAACGTCTGCGACGCCGCTCGCCGGGCGGGAACGGGAGCTCGATCTGCTCGCCAGCGTCTGGGACCGGGCCGTCGAGGACGGACGTCCTCATCTCGTGACCATCCTTGGCCCCGCGGGGATCGGCAAGTCCAGGATGGCTCGCGAAGTATCCGAGCGGATCGAGCGCACGGGTGGCCGTGCCCTGTGGGGTCGGAGCCTCCCGTACGAGGAACCGACCCCGTACCGCGCCGCCGGTGAGATCGTTCGACACGTCGCCGGGATCTACGAGAGCGACTCGGTGGAGGTCGCTCGCACGAAGCTGGCCGCGACCGTCGACCAGCTGTTCCCCTCTCCTGACGTCGCCGAAGCGACCCGATACCTCAGCCTGCTCCTCGGGCTGGGACTCGACGCTCCGCCGGACCAGGCGATCCACCTGCTGTTCACGATGCGGATGTTGGTGGAGCATCTCGCGGAGCGCGAGCCCCTGCTGCTCGTGTTCGAGGACGTGCACTGGGCCGACGACGCCCTGCTCGATCTCATCGATTACCTCGTGTCCCACCTTCGAGACGCGCGGCTCGTGGTCCTCGCGCTGGCGAGACCCGAGTTCGTCGAGACCGCACGCGCGTGGGGCGGTGGGATGGTGGGCCAGACGACGCTGCCGCTCGAGCCGCTCAGCGACGCCGACTCGATGGCGGTGGCGGCCGCCCTGCTCCCGGGGACGGCGGCCGCCACGATCGAGCGCGTGGTGTCGGTCGCCGAGGGAAACCCGCTCTTCTTGGAGGAGCTGGTCGCCTCGGTAGCGGACGAGGTCCGGAGCGAGGAACTGCCGTCGACCGTGCGGGCGGCGATCGCCGCGAGGATCGATGCCCTGCCCGCGCCCGCACGGGCTGCGCTGCTCGACGCGTCGGTGATCGGTCCCTCGTTCTGGCGAGGCGTCCTGGACGGGATCGGCGACATCGAGGCGGTCGACGAGGCGCTCGACGCGCTCGAGGCGCGGGGGCTGATCGTCCGGCGCCCGCAGAGCCAGGTCGAGGGCGACGTCGAGTTCTCGTTCAAACACGCGCTGATCCGGGACGTCGCCTACGGCACGCTGCCGCGCGGCTCGCGGCGGGACCTCCACGCGGCCGTGGCGCGCTTCCTCGAGGAGACCCTGACGGATCCCGCCGACCTCGGCTGGCTGCTCGCCCATCACTGGCGGGAGGCCGGCGACGTGGACGCCGCGCGAGGGTATCTGCTCGGGGCCGCCGAGCGGGCGAGGGACGCGCTCGCCGTCGAGGAGACCTACGACCTGTTCACGCGTGCGCTCGACCTGGCGACGACGGACGAGGACCGGCGACGGATCCGGCTGCGTCGAGGTCTCGCGCTGACGGAGCTCGAGGACTATGCGC
>JALYLP010000155.1 GCA_030774195.1 Actinomycetota bacterium
CCCTTCACCAGCGCCCGGTTCAAGAATGCCTCGTGGCGCTCGATGTCGGTCAGCCAGAGCTCGTTGGGCCGGCTGGCGCTGAACTCCCGGCGCACGAGATCATCGTGGACGGTCGGTCCGGCCTTCAGACCCCTTCCGCGCCGGCGGGAGATCACCGAGCGGATGCGGTGCTGTTTGCAGAGGCGATGCACCCGGTTCTCACTCGCCGCGATGCCGTGGCAGGCCTCGAGCTCATCGGCGATGAACCGGTAGCCGAACACTGGATCATCGTGGTGGATGCCGAGCGCGGCGTCGACGAGGTGGGCGTCGTCCCAGTCCCGGGTGCAAACAGGGTTGGCCCGCCACTTGTAGAACGCCTGAGGCGAGAACCCCAGGACCCGGCAGGTCACCACGACGGGGATCCCATCGTCGGCAAGGTCACGGACCAGCGGGTAGCTCATTTTGGGTTGACGCCCTGCCCGAGGTAGATCGCCGCCCGGCGAAGGACCTCGTTCTCCTGCTCGAGCAGGCGGTTGCGCTTCTTCAGCTCGCGGATCTCGGCTTCTTCGGCGAGCGTCAGGCCTTCTCGCACGCCATCTTCGATCTCGGCGCGCTTGACCCAGCGGTGAAGGCACGACTCCGAGATCCCGAAGTCCCTCGCGATCTGGGACAGCGGAGCCTGCTTTCGCTGGGCCACCGCGACGACGTCACGACGGAACTCCTCGGGGAACGCTTTGGGCATGGCGACCTTCCTTTCGGCGAGGACGAATCCTCACACGTCAGGAGTCAACCAAAGTCTGGGCAGTCCCTCCGTCGGATCCCTCGTACCGGGCGCGTACACGCCCTAGGCCGTGTGGCCAGCGTTACGACCGGACACTTTGCGGGGTGAACTCATCGGCATCCCATCCTTTCGCGACGAGGAGCGCGGGGCAATCGGCGTAAAAGATCTCGGCCGGGCGGCGTCCCTTGGTGCGGTAGCCGCGGTGCGGCCGCTCGAAGTTGTAGAAGCGGAGCCACGCCTGCAGGTCGGCGTCGATGTCGCCCGCCGAGGTGTAGAAGCGGTAGCGGAAGGCCGTGCGGTAGTGCAGGTGAAGGACCGTCCCCTGGAAGCGCTCCACGAACGCGTTCAGGTCCGGCGAACGGGGTGGGAGCTGGTGGCGGGAGATCTGAAGGCGGCGGCAGGTCCGGGCGAACTCTCCCTTGAACTCCGGCCCACCGTCGACCACCACCTCCTTAAGCGTGATCCCGGCCTCGGCGTAGGCCGGCACGACGTGGTGCTCGAGGAACTCAGCCGCCGTCTGGGCGCTCTTCTCGCCGCGGCGGACCTGCGCGAAGCCGAACGAGCAGGCCCCGTCCACGGCCGAGTACTGCCAGATCTTGCCGACCCCCTTCAGCCGACCGACGAACATCGTGTCGCAGAACACCTGCTCACCTGGGGTATCCGAGCCGATGTGCCGGTGGACCACCTCCTGGGCCCGCAGGTCCCGGAGGGCTCGCTCGGTGATGGGACCGCCCTCGGCCGCCGACAGAGCCTCGGCAGCGGCGAGGCGCGCCGGCATCCGTGCGAGCCCGGCCCGGGAAAGGACGCCCGACACGCCGCCGTGGGAGACCCGCCAGGCACCGAAGCGGGGCAGCGCCAGCGCGGCGGCGATCGTCCTCGGTCCGGCCGTGGGGTGGTGGATGGCGTAGGCGATGATCTGATCGACCAGCGGCGCAGAGAGCCGCCGGTCCGGACGCGTCGCCGGTCGGGGCTTGGGCAGCAGGCCGGCCTCCCCATAGGTGAGGTAGCGCTTGCGGAGCTCGTAGAAGCGGCTGCGGGAGATCCCGAGAGACCGACAGGCCTCCGTCGCCTTCATTCGCCCGCTCATCGCCAGGTCCAACACCTGCTTTCGCAGCCGTGCCAGACTCGTTGCCGGAGCCATGGGTGTCTCCTTCCCGTCGAGTGCTGTCTCAACGGGGGGAGCATGCCCTTGGCTCCTTCTGTGTTGTGGGAGGTTCCGATGTCCGGCTTCAACGTGGGCACTACGCCCTAGTTCCCTGACCCGGAGAGCTGCGGATCTCGAGCGTTCCGCCGAGCGCCTCCAACCGGTCGGCCATCCCCTGGAGCCCCGATCCGTGACGCGCCGTCCCGACGTCGAACCCGGCTCCGTCGTCATCGACCTCGAAGACGAGCTGTCCGCCCTGGTCGCGGAGCCGCACCTTCACGCTCGATGCGTTCGCGTACTTGGACACGTTCTGGAGCGCCTCCAGACAGGAGAAGTAGACGGCCGCCTCGAGCTCCTGGGGATACCTGCCGGTGCCGTCGGATTCCACCGCGACCGGCATCGGAGATTTCCGCGCTTGGGCGTCCAGCGCCTCCGGGAGCCCGCGGTCGGCAAGCAGCGGAGGATAGATCCCCCGGGCGAGGTCGCGGAGCTCCTCGAGGGTCTCGGTTGTCTCGGCCTGGAGTTGCGTCAACATCTCCGCGGCCTTTTCAGGGTCCCGCCCCGTGAGCTGCTCCGCAAGCCGGAGCTTCACCGAGAGCGCTACCAACCGCTGCTGCGCTCCGTCGTGGATGTTGCGCTCCAGCTTCTTCGCGCGCTCGTCCTGCGCGGTGACGATCCGCCGCCGGGAGGCGCGCAGCTCCTCGATCAATCGGACGTTGCGGAGTACCAGGCCAGCCTGCGATGCGAGGTCCTGCACGAGCTTGCGTTTCGCGGGCGTCATCGGGTCGTTCGCGGGCATCTCCAACGCGATCGCCCCGAGGAGCTCTCCCTGATGGAGGACGGGGTAGGACTGCACGGCCTGTTCGAGCGGTGGGAGCTCCTCGCTGGGCTCCGGGATCGGTGACTGGGCGCCGCTTTCCACAGGCGAGGAGGCGGCGGGGATGATCTCCGCTCCCACGCGCACGCCGATGCGGACGGAGGAGGCCCCCGAGCTCGCCCGCACGAGTTCCGCCATCCTCGGCAGGACGTCGTCGGTCGAGTAGGCGTCCGCCAGCCGCTCGGAGAACGCGGAGAGCACCTCGTACGGGGTCGCGCGACGCCCATAGACGAGACGGTCCGCGAAGCGCCGCGCGCGGCTGCGGACCGGTTGGAACAGGATCGCCACGACGACGGTGGTGAGCAGGGAGATCGGCGAGAAACCGCCCCCGGAGCCGAGGCCGACGAGGAGCGTCGGGATCGCGATGATGAAGAAGACGTAGACGACCGTGATGAACGCACCGACGAGCGCGAACACGACCGTCTTCTTCACGACGAGATCGAGGTCGTACAGCCGGTACTTTAGGACCGCGATCGCGGAAGCGGCGGGTATGCCGAGCGCGGCGGTCACGAAGAACGCGACGAACAACAGATCGCCGGCGGTCGTGCACGCCCCACCCTCGTGCGGGCAGATCGCGATCGCGAAGACGATGTTGACGAGGAAGAGGATGCCGACCCCGGCCGCGATCAGCGCGAGCCACCGGATCTGCTGATGCTCCTCTCCCGTCGTACTGCGGAACCGGACGACCAGCGAAACGATGGACGCCGCCGCGGCGGCCAGGATCGCGAAGGTCGTTGCGACGAGGACCGCGTCGACGATGCCGTTCGCGTGTCCGATCCCGATCGGATTGGTCACGTGCAGCGACCCGATACTCCCGAACGTCTGGTTGATCTGTCCGGGCTTGCACGCCCACGCCAGCGTGAGGATCGCGGTGGCGGCCGCAGCCAGCCATAAGACCGGACGCCAGCGCCGGGAGGGAACGCTCCCGTTCGGGAACAGCAGGAAGATGAAGATAACCGTGGCTGCTCCGGGGATCTCGAACCAGTTCTGGATCCAGGCCGCGAGCCGGCCGAGCGGCAACGATCCGGGAGCGACCACGAGGGCGCGGGCTGCATACTGGCTCAGGAAGACCGACACGGCAAACGAAAACCCGATCCACAGGAATCCCCAGCCCACGACGTTCCCGGGCTGCCGGGAGGCGATCAATGCCCCGACGCTTCCCATCGCGAGGACCGAGAACGTGATGATCAGGTAGACGAACTGATCCCCCTGCGCCGCAGAGAGT
>JALYLP010000156.1 GCA_030774195.1 Actinomycetota bacterium
CACCTGAAGGGTCGAGAGATCGACCTGATCTTTGTAAGGGCCGGCAGACTCACTGATGGCGTTCCTGATGTCGTTCTTCCAGCCCTGGACCGCCGCAATCCGTGCTCCCTCCCTGGCTGCGCCGTTCAGGACTTCCACCTGGCTGTAGATTCGGCCGTACTCAAGGATGCCGAACACGATCATCAGAAGCAGAACGGTGACGATGGCGAACTCGATCGCCGCCGCCCCGTCCTCGCGGTGCCACGGGCGTAGGTGGGGAGCATTCATGGGTTCACGCTGCACATTTATGTCCTCGGAAACCGGGCTCGGGAGCTTGAACTCACCGGCCCCTCACTCCCCGCCGAACGAGGAGTGAGCGGCCGGCGGCCGCTCGAACACGCGCCATCGAACTAGCAGTTGGCGCCTGGCTTGATGCAGCTGTCGACACTGCTGAACCCGCTGCTGACGTCCTTGCCCAGCGTGCTGACCACCACGACGATCACCGCGGCGATGAGGGCCACGAGGAGGCCGTACTCGACGGCCGAGGCGCCCCGCTCGCTGTCGAAGCGGTCGCGGAAGTTGAAGCGAAGGTTCTGCGCCCTCACGACGAGAGCTGTAAACATCCTGTCACCTCCTCCCCCGGAATCCGGCGAACCGGCCGGAAGTTGGCCCTTTCGCACAAGTGACACAGTTCCAAGCGTCAGTGTGGATGGGTGAGAGGAGGTTTGGTATTCGGACTTTCCCCGAGGGTTCGTACGTAGTTGTACGTACTTGCTCGGGCGTTACGCACTGCGGCGCAACTCCAAAGCTACGATACCCGTGTGAGCCTCGCCGTCAAGGTGCGCGAGCGGAGTGAGGACGCCGCACCTCGGTGGCGCCTCTCGATGCCGCAACTGTGGGCATTCGTCGCCGTCGTCCTGCCGATGGTGGCGTCGCTCGGGGCCCGGCTCTCCACGGTCGACCTCGCGTACCAACTCCGCGCCGGCGCCTCCATCCTCGCGACACACTCCCTCCCGGGCGTCGACACGTACAGCTTCACGGCGGCCGGTCGTCCGTGGCTGGATCAGCAGTGGGGATCCCAGGTCCTGCTCGCCCTGTTCTTCCGAGCGGGGGGATGGGCGGGGCTCGTCCTGCTCAGGGCCGCGCTCGTGGGAGGGATCTTCTGGCTGGTCTATGCCTCATGCCGGGCGGTCGGAGCCTCCCGTCGCCGGTCCGCCGGTCTCACGATCGCCGCATTCGCGATCGCCTCTCCTGGACTGAATCTCCGGCCGCAGTTGTTCGCGATGCTCCTGTTCGCGCTCACCGGATGGCTCGTGGCCCGCCGACATGCGCAGCCTCGCTGGGTGCTCGCGGTTCCGGTGATCGTCGTCCTGTGGGCCAACATCCACGGGAGCTTCTTCCTTGGTCCGCTCCTGCTCGGGCTCGCGTGGCTCGCCGATAGGAAGGTCGCTCCCGCGACCGCTCGCCGAAGCATCCTCCTGGCGTTGGTGTCGCTCCCGGCCACGCTGATCGGGCCCTACGGATACCGGGTCTGGACGTACGTGTACGACATCTCCCGCGATCCGGTGATCACCCGGCTCGTGAGCGAGTGGCAACCTCCGACGATCCGCAACTACGGGGGGGCGGTGTTCTTCATCTCGGCGATGGCCGTCGCGGCGCTGCTGGCTCGGCGAACCGCGAGCGTTCCGTGGACGGCCCTGCTCGCGATCGGCGTCTTCTTCGCGATCGGCCTCGACGCCCAGCGAGGGATCACGTGGTGGGCGTTCGCGGTTCCGCCGATCCTTGCGGGTATCGTCCCCACCACGGACGGTTCCCCGAGCAGCGACGCCGACCACCGCGTGCTGAACTCCGCGATCGCGCTCATCCTCGTTGGGATCGGGGTCGCGCTGGCGCCGTGGTGGCACTCGGAGGAGCCACCCGGCGGACCCGACGGTTCGTTGAGCTTCGCACCACCGGGGATCACCGCCGAGCTCGCCGGGCTCCTCCGGCCGGGTGATCGCGTTTTCGACTCCCAGGTCTGGGGATCGTGGCTGGAGTACCGGTTCCCGCAGAGCCTCGTCGCCGTCGACGCCCGGATCGAGCTGTTCCCGTTCGACGTGTGGCGACAGTACGCCGACGTCTCCGCCGGACGTGCCGACTGGTCATCGATCCTCGATCGCTGGAACGTCGATGTCGTGGTCGCGAGTCGCGACCAGCAACGCGCATTCCTACCGTTGATCCGGAACGATACGTCCTGGCGCCTGGTCTACGAGGATCGCGACGGTGAAGTGTTCGTCCGGTCGACGTCGACCGTGCCCGCTCCGTGAACCTGGCCGGAGGAAATCAGTCGGCGACGCCGACCGAGACCAATCCAGAACGTGCGGCGCTCCGGATGGCCGCGACGCGGCTGCCGACGCCGAGCTTGCCGTAGATGCGGCCGAGGTGGGTCGTCACGGTCCGCTCCTGAACGCCGAGGCGCGTGGCGATCTGGCGGGAGGTGAGGCCCTCCGCTGCGACCGCGAGCACCTGGACTTCCCGCGCCGTGAGCATGGGCTCGAGATCGCGGCGGCGCTCGATATCGTCCGCGATCGAAGGGATCCACGATGTCGGCGGGCCGGCGAGCACGACCTCTCCCTGCATCACGTCGCGGAGGGCATCGAGAAACGCGATCGGGTCCGCGTTCTTGTCGACGAAACCATCCGCCCCGACGAAGAGCGCGCGCGAGACCGAGACCGGCTCGGAGTTCGCTCCGCACGCGAGCACGCTGAGCGTTGGGAACCGCTCGCGCAGGGTGCGGATCATCCAGTAGGCGTCGTGCTCGCCCTCCAACCCGAGCCCGACGAGCGCGATGAGCCTGCGCCGCGGATATCCCGCGATGGCCTCGAGGCCCTCCTCGGCGTTCCCGGCCTGCGCGACCACCGCCATGTCGGGCTGCTCGTCGATCAGGAGCGCGAGGGCCGCACGGACCACGTGCAACGGATCGATGACCACGATGTTCAAACGCTTCGTGATCTCGACCGGACGGGAGTTCGATCGCTTCTCCATCGCTCGTACGTTCGAGCGTAGAGGAGCGCCCTTCCCGGAGCCACGACCCGATGTGCTCACTTTCCGTGTCCTCCACCTGCCGGCGTTCGGGGCCCATTCACCCTAGGTCGATGAGACCCAGTTCCACCGCCCGCGAGAGCGCCTGGACCCGTGTCCGGGCCCCCAGCTTGCGGTAGAGCTTCCCGATGTGTGTTTCGACTGTTTTGGACGACAGGTTGAGCCTCGAGGCCACCTGCCTCGTGGAGAGGCCCTCGCTGATGAGGCCGAGCACCTCGCGCTCCCGGGCGGTGATCGTGGAAGCGACCGCGGAGACCTCCCGCGCCTGCCTGGCCATCCGCCCGAGCTGGCGGAGGGCCGCACGCTCCTGGCCGGGCTCGAAGGCGCTCTCCCCTGCCGAGAGCGATCGGAGCGCGGTCGAGAGGCGCTCCACGCCCCGGGAGCGCTCGAGGAGACCGGACACCCCGGCCCGGAGGC
>JALYLP010000157.1 GCA_030774195.1 Actinomycetota bacterium
GATCGCTTCCGGCGGGAGCACCGGGAGTTCGCTCCCGAGCTCCAACGCCTCCGGTCGGTCGCGGATCGACTGGACCAGATGTCGGGAGCCGAGGCGATCCGCGAGCTCGAGACGGTGCGCGTGTTCATCGCCGAGCGGCTCCCGCGGCACGAGGAGGAGGAGGAGGCCGCGGTCTATCCGATCGTGGCGAGCCTCATGGGCGGCGAAGACCCGATGTCGAGCATGGCGCGAGCACACGTCGAGATCTCCCACCTGGGTCGGATCTTCCAGCAGCTGCTCGAGGACCTGCCCCCCGAGGGCCCCTCACCCGACGATCTGCTCGATCTCCGGCGGGTCCTCTACGGACTCCACGCGATCCTCCGCCTGCATTTCGCGCAGGAGGAGGAGGCCTACGCGTGGTTGTCGTCGGGGGAGCCGGTGCCCGTCGGCTGATCGCGCTCGAGCTCGGTCAGGTCGACCTCGCGCGGCCGGGGGGTCGGATCGCTGGCCAACGTGACCCGGAACGACGCCCCTCCGCCGACCCGCTCCTGCACCCAGGCCCGGCCGTCGTGAAGCTCGGCGAAGCGATGGACGAGCGCCAGCCCGACGCCCGAGCCGGTGCCGGCGCCCGGCCCCTGGCGGAAGGTCTCGAAGATCCGCTCGCGATCGCCGGGTGCGACGCCCGGGCCGTCGTCCTCGACGACGAGCATCGCGCCGTCCTCCGTCCGCTCCAGCCCGACCCAGATGCGCGAGTCGCCGGGCGTGTGCTTCACCGTGTTGCCGAGCAGGTTCTCGACGATCCGTTCGACCATCGCCGCATCCGCCTTCACCATGATCGGTGCGACGTCGATGGCCAGGCGACGCTCCGCGACGAGTTCGGAGTTCGCGACGATCTCACGGATCAGCGCGCCGACGTCGATCTGCTCGAAGTGCGTCTCCGCGAGCCCTCGGTTCAGGCGTTCCAGGTCAAGGAAGTCCGAGACGATCCGGTCGAGCTTCCGGGCGTTCGACGCGATGCGACGGGCCATGTCGCGGTTCTCGTCCTCGGTGATATCGATGTCATCACGTTCCATCGTGACGGCGAGGCCGAGGATCGCGGCGAGCGGCGTGCGGAGGTCGTGGGAGACCGCTTGGAGGAACGTGGTCTTCATCTCGTCCTCGACGCGGAGCCGCTCGGCCTCCGTTCGCTCGCGTTCCAGGTCGCGCTCCAGATCGTGCGTGCGCCGCTGTTCGGTGACGTCGACCAGCACGCCCTGCCAGTACACGGGGCGCCCTTCGTCGTCGAGCACGAGCCGCGCTTGGTCCTGGACCCACACCTCACGTCCGTCGCGCGCGATCAATCGATAGGTCGCGGCGTGCGGCTCACCCCGCGCGGCATTCCCCTCCATCAGCGCGCGATCGTCGGGGTGCACGAGCCTCGTCCAGAGGTCCTTGTCGGCGTACCACGCCTCCGGCTCGTACCCCAGGATCGTTCCAGTCTGCGGGCTGACGTAGACGGTGGGCCCGTCGTCGACAGGGTCGATGTACGCGATCGCGGGGATCTGCTCGACCAGCGTGCGGTAGCGCGCCTCGGCCTCCGCGAGTTGGCCGGTGGCCTCCTTGAGCAGGGTGATGTCGATCATCACCCCCTGCCAGTACGCCGGCTCCCCATCGGGGCCGCGCATCATCACCGCTTGGTCGCGGAACCACACCACCCGGCCGTCGCGCGCCCGCATCCGGTACTCGGCCAGGAACGGCTCGCCGGTGAGCTCGGTCCGGCGGTCCTCCTCCATCACGTATGCCCGGTCGTCCTCGTGGATCGACTCGAGCCAGACGCCCGGGTCGCGGACCCATTCCTCAGGGGTGATCCCGATGAGCTCCTGCACCCGAGCGTTGATGTAGACCACCTTGAGGCCGTCCCCGGTGACCTCCTCGCGGTAGACGATCGCGGGGATCTGCTCGACGAGGGTGCGGTATCGGTCCTCGGATTCGCGTGCTCGCTCTTCCGTGTCGCGCTCCGCGGTGATGTCGTACATGATCCCCTGCCAGTAGACGGGGCTTCCGGCCTCGTCCCGGATCAACGCCGCCTCATCGCGGAACCAGCGGATGTCGCCGGCGCGCGTGTACATGCGGTACTCGGCCTGGAAGGGACCTCCCGTGCTCTCGATGCGCTCGTACTCCTGGCGGACACGCATCCGGTCGTCCGGATGGAACTGACGGGCCCACGCCAACGGGTCCTCGATCCACTCCTCGGGCGGGAACCCGAGGATCTCCTCAACCTGTGGGCTCACGTAGAGCATCCGCCCGATGCCGTTGTCCTCGCGGGTGACGGACTCGAGGTAGACGATCGCCGGCAGGTGCTCGATGACCCGCCGGAAGCGGCCCTGCATCTCGTCGCGTTCACGCTCGCGCGCTTTCTGCTCCGTGATCTCGACCATCAAGCCACGGATCAGGGTGGGCGTACCCTCGGCGTCCTTGACGGCGTGCCCGATGTCCCGGATCCACACCCATGACCCATCCTTCGCGAGGAGCCGGTACTCCTCGTCGAAGGGTCCTCCCGCGGTCGCGATGCGGACGAGCCGTCCGACCATGCGGTCGTGGTCCTCGGGGTGGAGGTGGTCGTTCCAGGAGCCGGGGTCGGACAGCCATTCGGCGACGTCGTAGCCGAGGACCTCCCTGATCCCCTCGGAGACGAACGTGAACGTCATCGAGCTCGTGTCCGCCTCCCAGGCGATCCCGTGGAGGTCGGCCATCAGGCTGTGCAGCTGGCGCAGCTCGGAGCCGGAAGGGGTCATCGGGGGATGCGGCATCGTCTCCTGCCGAAGTCTGACAGCGGCCGCGCGCGAGGCGCCACCACCAGAACGACGTAGTCCGTCAGCCGGCCAGGGAACCCCCATCCGACCGAGGGTCTGCACCCGCATCGAACCCGCCTGCCCGCACCCGGATCAGGTGGGCATGCCCAAGCTCGGCGGAGCGATCCGGGATCACCGTCGCCGGGTACGGCAATGATCCGAGCGACCGCCTCGCTTCAACCGGGACACCCTCTTCGATGACGATCCGCGCTGGCGATGCCGGCTCCGCGCGCTCGAGGATCCAGCGCGGCGCCGCGACCGCGTCCGCGGGGGCGGCGCCGCCCAGCAGGTGGAGCAGCGTCTGCGCGTTGATCTGGGGCTGCGCGTACCCGCCCATCGAGCCCGCGACCGCCGCCACACCGCGCTCGTCGTGAACGAGCACGGGCATGAGGGTGTGCGCCGGGAGCTTGCCGGGCGCGAAAGCGTTCGGGTGTCCCGGCTCCAGGGTGAAGCAGGCGCCGCGGTTCTGCGCGACGATCCCCGTCGTCGGTTCGCAGATCCCCGACCCGAAGCCCCAGAACAGGCTCTGGATCAACGACACCGCGAAGCCCTCGGCGTCGGCGGCCACGAGGGCGATCGTGTCGCCGTTCGGTCGGGATGGCAGCATCGCAGGCCGCTCCAGCCGGATCTCGTCCGCGAGCGAGGCCAGGTGGCCGTCGTCCAGGAGCGTCGACGGATGCACGGTCATGTGATCGGGGTCGGCGAGGTGCCGGTCGCGATCCCGCGCGGCCGAAGCGAAGACCCGGGCGATCGCGCCTGCCTCGGAGCCGTGCGGGTCGGCGTCGATCCCGAGCCGTTCGAGCAGCGAGAGGATCTCGAGCAGCACGAACCCTTGCGAGTTCGGTGGGACGACCGAGACGTGGAGGTCGCGGAACGCGGCACGGAGCGGCGGGAGGACGAGCGCGCGGTGCGCCGCCAGGTCCTCGATCGCGATCGAGGAGCCGGCGTCGTTGAGCCCGCCAACGTAGGCCCTGCCGATGGCCCCTCCGTACAGGGCTTCGGGGCCGTCCTGCTCGATCGTCGTGAGCGTGGTCCCCAGCGCGCTTTGGCGGACCGTCGCGCCGGGTGGCGACGGGATCCCGTCCGCGAAGAAGATCGCGGAGAGCCCGGGGTCACCGCCGAAGGGCTCGTCCGGCGCGGCGAGGGTCTCCGCGAGTGAGCGCGCGACCGGCACGCCATCGATCGCGAGCTCGATCGCGCGGGAGAACGCGTCTCCCCACGGCAGGACCGCTCCCGTGCCGTGCAACGCGCGCCACCCGGCGACGGCGCCCGGCACGGTGATCGGCGCGGGGCCGCGGATCGGCATCGCGTGATCAGCGCTCCGGATCGCTGACGGGTCTGCCGCAGCGGGAGCCCGTCCGCTCGAGCTGACCCCGAGGGTCTCGCCGTCGGGCCGCTGCACCAAGGCGAAGAGGTCACCGCCGACACCGCACATGTGCGGGTAGGCGACGGCGAGGACGGTAGCGGCGCGG
>JALYLP010000158.1 GCA_030774195.1 Actinomycetota bacterium
CTTCGAGACCGACCTCGTCCAGCAGCCGGACGGCCACCCGCTCGGTCCGGCCGGCGAGCGCCGTGGCGATCCTGATGTTGTCGGCGACGCTCAGATGCTCGAGCAGATTGCCCGACTGCAGGAGGACGCCGATCCATCGCGCCCGGAGCTCGGCCCGCGTTCCCTCGCCGCGACGCGTGATCTGCCGGCCCGCGACCGTCACCGAACCGCCGTCGGGTTCATCGAGACCAGCCAGGCAGTGCAGGAGCGTCGATTTCCCGCTCCCCGACGGACCCACGACCGCGACGATCTCTCCCCCCCGGACATCCAAGCTCACGCCGCGGAGCGCGAAGGTCTCATCATCGCCGGCATGGAAGAACCGATACAGATCGCGGGCCTGGAGCACCGGGGTCAGCTCCATTTGACGCTCTGGGTGATGATCCGCCACGGGTCCACGTTGTCCGCTCCGACCGGCGATGTGAGCGTGACGATCACCTCGTTCCCATTGTGGAACAGGTCGTAGCGCTGGACGTCCATCCGGTACTGCTTGCCGGTCACCCGGTTGGGGTCGGAGTTGATCTGGTAGCGCAGGAACACAGCCGGACCGGCGCGAAGGGACGCGGTGCTCACGCCCTGGAGCTGGAACGCCCGCGTGGTTCGCCGCAGCTGCGGGACCTCGGTGGCCCTGGCGCTCGACACGGTCGGACCCTTGGCCACGGGTTCCCACGCCACCGCGACCGTGTTCAGCTTGTCCGTGAACGAGAACGAGCCCTTGATCGTGGTACGGGCCCATGCCTCGGGGACCGAGATCGTCAGGCCGCCGGTGGACGATCGATAGGGGACGAAGACCGTGTTGTCCGGGATGTCTCCCGGTGGGTTCGACTCGGGGGCCACCGGCGATTCCGCCGAGACGGCCGACTCCGAGGAAGACGGTGTGGCTTGCGTCTTCGACTCGTGCGCGGTCGAGGGGGCGCCCAGGGACTGCGCTCCGGTGCTCGAGCACGACGCGAGCAGGCCCATCGTCGCTGCCACGGTCCCGATCACGATCTTCCCGTACCTCATGCCGGCCTCCCGCCTGCGGACCTACCCTTGATACGACTCGGTCTCTAAGGGATCGATGAGAATGGACCCGATCCGCGGGACGCTCATCGAACTCTCATCGAACGGGCACCAAGCTCCCGCGGGGGTGGTACATGCGGATCCTGCTCGTCGAGGACGAGGTGAAGATGTCGCGCGCGCTTCGTCGCGGCCTGGAGCGTGAGGGATACGCCGTGGACATCGCGGCCGACGGCGACGAGGCTCTGTCGATGGCGTCTGCCCGCGAGTACGACACGATCGTGCTCGACGTGATGCTGCCCGGGCGAGACGGGATCTCCGTCTGCCGCGAACTCCGGTCACGCGATCACTGGGTTCCGGTCCTCATGCTCACCGCACGAGATGCGGTGGACGATCGCGTCCGCGGCCTCGATGCCGGCGCCGACGACTACCTCGTGAAGCCGTTCGCGTTCGGTGAGCTCGCGGCACGTGTCCGGGCCCTCGTCCGCAGGGAGCCGAACGAGCGGCCGGCGGCGGTGAGGATTCGCGATCTGGAGCTCGACCCGGCCGCGCACACCGTCACGCGTGGCGGCGCTCCGGTCGACCTGTCGCCGCGCGAGTTCGCACTGCTCGAGTTCCTCATGCGCCGCCCGGGCGAGGTCCTTCGTCGTGGACGCATCCTCGAACACGTGTGGGATTACCCGTCTCAGGGCGCCTCCAACGTGGTGGACGTGTACGTCGGATATCTGCGCCGGAAGCTCGAGGACCCGTCCGGGCCGCCGCTGATCCGGACCGTCCGGGGTGTCGGGTACATGCTGGAGCCGCCGGCATGAACCTGCCCATCCGGGCCCGCATGACGATGTGGTCGGTTGCCTTGCTGGCGTTGATCCTCGTCGCGCTCGGTGCGTTCCTCGTCGCACGGCTTCGTTCGGATCTGATCCGCGGTCTCGACGACACGCTGGCGACGCGGGCGGGCCAGATCGCGATCGGCCTGCGAGGCGGTTGCGAGGGAGAGTTCCCCGACCCGAGCGGAGCGTTGCTCACCGGTCTTCCGATCGGAGAGTCGGGCGCGCAGTTGCTGGGAGCCGACGGGAGCGTCCGCGAGTCGGCCGGCGATGCCGTGGCGCACGCAAGACTCCTGGATCCTGCTGGGGTCGGGGCCGTCGCGGGCGGAGATACCGTGCGAACCACGGTGTCGCTGGGTCCGGATGCGGAACCCTTTCGCGTCCTCGCCGTCCAGTCCACGATCGCGTGCCCGGGCGTGATCGCCGTCGCGACCTCGCTGGACGAAGTGAACAGGTCCGTGCACAGCCTGCTCGTGCTGTTGCTAGTCGCGGGTCCGGCATCCCTGGTCGCCGTGGGTTTCGGAAGCTGGCTCCTCGCCCGTCGCTCGCTCCGGCCGGTGGCGCAGATGACGTCGGAAGCGAGACGTCTCGGCGGGAGCTCCCGGGGCGAGCGGATCGATGTCCCGGCGACCGGCGACGAGATCTCCCGACTCGGGGTGACCTTGAACGAGATGCTCGAGCGGGTGCAATGGAGCGTCGACGAGCAACGGCGGTTCGTGGCCGACGCGTCGCACGAGCTTCGCACTCCGCTGGCGATCATGACATCGGAGATCGACGTGGCCTTGGACGATCCGACGCTCGATCCTGCGGCCCGCGAGGTGCTCGAGAGCGCCCACGAGGAAGTGGACCGGATGCGGGACGTCGTTGAGAACCTGCTCACCCTGGCGCGATTGGACGAGCCGGAGATCGGACTCCTGCGCGAGGACGTGGACCTTCGCGCGATCGCCCTCGACGTGGCGGCGCGGCTCGAGCCACTGGCGACGGCCCGCGGGGTCCAGGTGGTGGTGAAGGGA
>JALYLP010000159.1 GCA_030774195.1 Actinomycetota bacterium
CCAGGAGGTGATCTTCGGAGGCCCGGGCCAGACGCTCACGCTCCGCCACGACACCATCGACCGGAGCGCGTTCATCTCGGGGGTCCTGTTGGCGATCCGCGCGGTGGCCGATCGGCCCGGGCTCACCGTTGGGCTGGACGCGCTGTTGGACTAACCGCGGATCCCCTGAGCGACGAAGGCGACGCCGATCGCCACCAGGAGCGCGGCGAGCCCCATCCGGATCCGCCGCACGCTCCGCTCGCCGAACAGCCGTCGTCCACCGCTGCCGAGGATCGTGAACGTCAGATCCGAACAGCTGACGCCGATGGCCATCGCGACCGCGGCCGCGAGCGCCGCGCCGGTCCCGCCCTCGGAAGTCGCATCCGCCATCAAGGCCGACGCGGTCGTCGCGAAGAAGACCCAGGCGCCGGGATTGAGGAGCACCGAGGCGATGCCCTTCGCGGTCGGTCCGAGCCGCCCGGCCACCGCCCATGGCGGACCGCCGCCCACCGAGGATCGCGCTTCGACACGGATCGACCTGAGCTCGACCCCGCCGATCCATACCAGGAAGAGTCCACCGACCACCTGCAGCGCCCTGGTGACGGCGGGCCCCGGCCCCAGTGACGCGAACCCCAGCGCGAGGACGACCAGGATGCAGAACAGGGTCAGGTTCGCGCCCAGCATCACGCGCAGACCTCCCTCGAGCCCGCGTTTCGCCGTCTCCGAAAGGATCAAGAGCTGCACGGGGCCGGTGGCCGCGCCCAGCGCGAACCCGAGGGCGAACGCCGCCCCGATGCCCGCGCCACCGATGCTCATCGAAGGGTGGACCCCGGCAGCCGCAGCTCCTCGACCTCGACGGCACCGTCGTCGTGCTGCCTCACGAGGATTCCCTCGCACTCGCGCATCGGGTCCACCTCGTTCCCGGTCAGCCCCAGCGCCGCCCGCTCGACGAACGGGGTGTGGCTGATCGCGAGCCCTCGTCCACCCTCAGGGACCTGCTCGAGCAGCGAACGGACCCCGGTCGCCATCCCCTCAGGCGATCCTTCGGTCTGATCCTTCCCGGCGAGCCCCGGCACGACAACGTGCAGGAGCGGCAGCTGTTGTCCGGCCCCTCGGAGGAACCACGCGACGGTCTCGGCCGCCCGTTCGGCGGGCGAGACGAACACGGCCGCGTAGACGACGTCCTGCTGCGCGCGGCCGACGTCCATCGCCCGGGCTCGACCCGCGTCCGACAGTCGGTCCGCCGTCGGATCGCGCGGCGCGTGGCGACGAAGCTCGAGCTGCTTCATACCCCGGAGCATCTCGAACCGTCTCGTGACTCGTCATCTCGCGGTCTCCGATCCCCCGTTGCGCGATGAGGGGTTGCTATCCGAAGCGACTGGGCGTAGCGTCCGAGAACCATGAGGGGGCGCCTAACCGTTTTCGTCCTCGGCGAACGTCATCACGCGGTCGGACGGCAACGACACGAAAGGTCCACTCGATCTCAGCGGCACGAAGGTGTCTCATGTCTCTGGCGGAAGTGTTTTCCAGATCAACACGTTGGCGCCGTTCACCAACAAGGAGGTCAACGGCGACAATGGTTTGTTCCAGGTAGGGATCGATACCAACGCCGACCGAAACCCGAACTACTACATCGATGTGTTCTTCGCGTCCGGGCGCTTCCGTGGCGTGTTGTTCAAGCCGAGTGGAACGGTGATCACCTACAACCTCAAAGCGGCTCGCGTCTCGCCGAAGGCAGTGAAGGTTACGCTGCCGCACTCGCAGATCGTCCAGAAGGGGAGCTACGACTTCCTGATCTTCTCGGTCTACTTCCGAGCGCCGTGCACGAACAAGAACCCGTGCGTCGACGCCATCCCGAACCGTTACCCGCTGATCCGGCACGACTACACACCGCCGACGATCACGTGGGGTGCGGTACCGACCTACTCGTCAGACGTGTCGGCGACTGCCACCTTCCCCGTCCTCTTCAACGTGAAGGACGACGTCTACGGATCAGGAGTGAAGAGCTGGCTCCTCCAACGGAAGGCGGTGGGAACGTCGACGTGGGTGACCGTGAAGTCGGGAACCGCTCTGCACCCAACGGCGCAGGTGTCCGGATCGGAAGCGACCTCGTATGACCTGCGGGTGGTTGCCGTCGACCGCCAAGCCAACAAGCGCACGAGCCCGACCCGGCGGGTGAACGTCCCGTTCGATGATCGGAACAGCCACTTCGTGTCCACGTTGCAGACGCTGAACGATTCCGTCTCCGGCGCGTTCTTGGGTACGACCTCGAGTATCGCGAAAACGGGGATCGTCACCTTCACGATGCCCTTCGATGTCACGGACGTCTGCGTCGTCGGTGGTCCAACGACCGGGCCCACGTCGACCCTGACGCTGTCCTTCGGTGACACAGCGGACGAAGATGGGTCGACGCCCCCCCGCCATCATTCGTGCTCGGGCATCCCGGTGGCAAGCGGAGCCCTCGTGACGATGACGGTGTCCACGGATGAGCCCTTCGTCCTGGACGGGATCATCCTCGTTCCCTAGTCAATGGCTCTTCGGCTCGCTCTCTCCGGCCTGCCACCGCGCCAGCACGAACAGCAGATCGCTCAAC
>JALYLP010000160.1 GCA_030774195.1 Actinomycetota bacterium
GCGCCTCGCTCGGATCCGTGATCGCCTTGAACATCGTGCGGACGCCCGAGACCAGACCGCTCCACGTGCAGTTCACGGGCCCCCGGACCTGAGCGCTCGAGCCGGTGAAGTCGCAGACCATCCGGTCCGGCGCCAGCTCCACCCGGACCGAGATCGAGATGGGACCACTGCCCACGCCGTCGTCGTCGAGGAAGTCGTCCGCCCCGTAGATCCCGTGCGGCAGGTTGGCGAGCGTCGCCAGGGCCAATCGTTCGCTCCGCTCGTGCACCACCTCCATCGCCTCGGCGACCGTCGCCGCCCCGTACCGCTCACAGAGCTCGATCACCCGCCGCTCCGCGACCTCCAGGCATGCGCTCTGCGCGACCAGGTCGCCGACGACCATGTCGGGTAGCCGGCTGTTCGCGGCCAGCACCGCCTCCAGGTCGGCGTCGCGTCGACCCCCCCGGACGAACCGCACGAAGGGCAACTGCAGTCCCTCCTGGAAGATCTCGGTGGAGTCGGCGGTCCACGACCCCGGGTCCTTCCCTCCGACCTCGGTCCAGTGCCCCTTCGCTGCGGCGAAGGCCACCAGCGCTCCATCGAAGAAGATCGGGCGTACCAGCGCGACGTCGGACAAGTGCGTTCCGCCGCCGGCGTATGGATCGTTCGTAGCGACCACGTCGCCCGGCGTGAGGTCGGACACGCGCACCAGCGTGTCGCGCACGGCCTCTCCGAGCGGCCCGAGGAAGCCGGCGATCCCGTTGCCCTGCGAGACCAGCTCACCCGCCGGGTCGGTGATCCCGACCGCGAAATCGAGCACCTCGTAGATCACCGGTGACTGCGACGTCCGCGCGAGCGACACGAACATCTCATCGGAGACCGCAAGGAAGGCCTCGCGCAAGACGTCCATCGTGAAGCGATCGGTCACGCGTCCACCTCGTCGATCAGCAGGTTCCCGAGATCATCCTTCCGCACCCGCTGGCCCGGAAGCACCAGGGTGGTCGAGGCGGGCTCCTCCACGATGCACGGACCGGCGACCGCCTCGCCGAGCTCCAGCGCGCCCCGGTCCACGACCTCCGCCGTGCAGACGCCGCCGTGTTGATCGAAGTCCACCTGGCGCGGCGCGAACGGGTGCGACGCGCGCGCCGGCGCCTGCGGCCATTCGACCCGGTCGAAGGGGACGGTCACGCCGACGCGTGCGGCGACCACCTCCACTTCGGTCGGCAGGCTGAACGCGTAGGCCTCCTGCGAGCGCCGGTCGAAGTCGCCGCGGACCCGTTCGAGCGCCGCGTCGTCGATCGGTCCTGCAGGCAGGGGGATCTCCAGCGTGTGTTCCTGGCCGGCGTAGCGCAGCTCCAGGAACCGGTCGACCTCGGAGACGCCCGTCGGGTCTTCGAGCGCCGCGGTCGCTTCCTGCTCCAGTTCGCCGAAGAGCGACCCGAGCGCCGCAGCGTCCAACGTCCCCAGGTGCGTGCGTACGGCGTCGGCGCGAAGCCCGCCGAGCAGCATCCCGAAGGCCGAGAAGTGCCCCGGCGCGGGCGGGATCACGGTCCGCGAGATGCCCAGCTCGCGCGCGAGCAGCACGGCGTGCAACGGCCCCGCGCCACCGTAGGCGACGAACGTGAAGTCGCGGGGGTCGAAGCCCCGGCGCAAGGTCACCAGCCGCAGGGCGTGGGCCATGTGCGCAACCGCGTAGCGCAGGACCCCTCGAGCGACGCTGGCCGGGTCCGCCCCACCGATGGCGGAGCCCAGCCGTGTCAGCGCCCCCCGGGCCGCCTCGGCGTCCAGTGGCATCGTCCCGCCCAGGAAGTACGCGGGGTCCAGCCGTCCGGCCAGCAGGTTCGCGTCGGTGAGCGTCGGCTCGCTCCCGCCGCGCCCGTAGCAGACGGGCCCGGGCTCGGCCCCCGCGCTCCGGGGACCCACGTGCAGCCCTCCGGCATCGTCCGCCCACGCGATCGAGCCCCCGCCCGCTCCGATCTCGACGATCTCGACGACCGGCGCTTGGATCGGGTAGCCGGCCGAGACCGGCGTCCGCTCGACGTGATGCAACGTCTCGATCCTCATCCGGCCGTCGCGGACCGCGGAGGTCTTCGCCGTGGTGCCCCCGATGTCCAGGGCAAGGACGTGCTGGGCGCCGATCCGCCGACCGGCCTCGGCGGCCGCCGCGACGCCGGCCACCGGGCCCGACTCCAGCAGGTTGATGGGGGCGGCCACCGCGCGCTCGAACGACGAGACACCACCGGCCGAGCGCATCACGTAGAGCCGCCCAGGAACCCCGGCGCCGCGGACCCGGTCGGACAGCGACGACAGGTACCCCGCGACGACCGGCTTCACGTAGGCCGCCAGGACGGTCGTCGAGGTGCGTTCGAACTCCCGCCACTGGCTCGAGATCTGATGGGAGGCCACGATCTCCACGCCTGGCAGGAGGGTCGTCAACCCTTCGGCGACCGCCCGTTCGTGCGCCGGGTTCGCCCACGAGTGCAGCAGGCAGATCGCCACGGCCTCCACGTCGGCCTGGCGGATCCGCTCGGCGAGCTCGGCCAGCTCGGACGGCTCGAGCGGAGTCAGGACCTCGCCCCGATGCGACATCCGTCCGGTCACCTCGAAGCACCGGCGCCGGGGCACGAACGGCTCGGGCTTTCGGTAGGCCAGGTTGTACAGGGCGGGGCGGTTGGCGCGCCCGATCAACAGGACGTCGCGAAATCCCTGTGTGGTGACCAGCGCGGTGGGCACGCCCCGCCGCTCGGTGATCGCGTTGATCACCACCGTGGTGCCGTGGATCAGGAGCTCGACCGAGGCCGGATCGACCCCCGACTCACCGAAGGCGTTCATCACGCCGTCGTCCAAGCGGTCCGGCGTGGTGTCGGCCTTCGCCAGGGACAGCGCGCCGGCCTCCGGATCGAGCACGACCAGATCGGTGAACGTGCCCCCGATGTCGATCGCCATGCGGAGGCCGGGCGGCGTCGGGGCTCCGACCTCCGGCACCTACACGAAGCCCCGGCCGGCGAACTGCTCCCCGTACTTGCGCGCGGTGATGCGGCGGGTGATCTCGGCCGCGAGTACCAACAGCAACGAAGCAAACAGGATGATCGAGGACACTGCCACCACTTCGGGGAGCTGGCTCGGCACGCGGAGTTGGGCGAACAGGAACACCGGCCATGTCGTCGAGTTCCCCGCCAGGAAGGACGCGATCGCGTACTCGTCGAACGAAAGCGTGAACGCGATCAGGAACGCGGAGATCAATGCCGGGGTCAAGAGGGGCAGCGTCACGCGCCGGAACCGCTGCCACGGGCCGGCACCGAGATCCTGGGCGGCCTCGTCGAGCGACTTCGAGAGGCGCTCGAGCAACGGCATGATCGTGAGGATCGCGTACGGCAGCGAAACCACGACGTGACCGATCACCACTGCGTGCAGCCCGAGTCCGATCGTGTAGCCCGTAGCCGCGATGAGCACCTTGTCGAATGCCGTGAACAATACGAGCAACGAGATCCCGAACACGACGTACGGCACCACCAGGGGTGAGAAGAACAGCGCCGAGGTGGCGGACTTGCCGACGAAGCGCCTGCGCACCAGCACGAACGAGGCCAAGACTCCGAGCCCCACCGCGATCGAGCTCGAGATGAAGGCCACGATCAGGCTGCGCTGGAGCGAATGTAGCAGCGCGGGGTTCTGCAGGAGACGCTCGTACCAACGGGTCGTGAAGCCGGCCAGCGGGAAGGAAACGTCGCCGTCGTTGAAGGCGAAGACGGCGAGGAGCACGATCGGCAGGTACAAGAACACGACCAGGAAGACGAAGAACACCTTCAACAAGCGGAGGCCGCCCTTCGAGGTCGCGATCTCCATCAGCTCGTCACTCTCCTGACCTGCACGAACCGGCCGAAGATCAGCATGAGCCCAGCGACCACCAGCAGAAGGAATAGCGCCAGCACGGAGCCCGTTTGCCAATCCAACCCGCGCGTGAACAGGTCGTTGATCGCGTTGCCGAACATATATCCGCTCGTCCCGCCCACAAGTAGCGGCGTGACGAACTCGCCGATCGTGGGGATGAACACGAAGAGGAACGCCGCGAATACGCCGGGCAGACTGAGCGGGAGCGTCACACGCAGGAAGGTACGGAACCGACTCGCCCCAAGGTCGCTCGCCGCCTCGAGCATGCTCTTGTCGAGACCGTCGAGGCTGACGAAGATCGGCAGCGCGACGAACGGGACCCACACGTAGGCGAGCACCAGCATCACCGTGAACTGGCTGTAGAGCAGCCAGGTGACCGGGTGGTCGGCTCCCCGTAGGTGCGCCCAGACCAGGAGCGAGTTGATAACGCCCTTGTCTCCCAAGATGATCGTCCACGCCAGGACCCGAAGAAGGTAGCTCGTGAGGAACGGCGCGATGATGAGCAGCAGGAGCACGTACTTGCGCTTCTTCACGCAGAGCGCGAGGAAGTATCCCACCGGATACGCCAGCAGCACGACGATGGCCGAGACCGTGAGCGAGATCCGGATCGACTTCCAGAACAGTCCCATGTAGACCGACCCGCCGCCGAGGAAGCGGCTCCAGTCGGCGAAGGAGATCGGGCCCTTATCGGTCGGGAAGACACCGACCGCCCCGACGCTGTACGCGGCGATGAACAAGACCGGGACGAGGAAGAAGAGCAGCAGCCACAGCAACGGCCCCGAGAGCAACCCGACCGTGACCCGTCGATCCCCGCGCCGTAACGTCCGGCCCAGATCGGCCACCTGCGGTGATGCCACCTCCGTCTACCGCACTCCCGCGCGTCCGCGCGTCACGCCGCCTGAACCTCGCCCCAGTACTGCTGGTATACGTCGCGGCGAGGGATGTAGGACTCGGGGATGGACTTGGGCGGCGCGAGGATCGTCGGGTCGTCCAGGCCGAGCGCGGAAACCACGCTCGCCGGTATCGCCGAGAGGTCGACCTTCGTGTTCGTGTGCCCGTAGTAGTAGTCGGCGAGCAGGAACTGAGCTGCCTCGGTGCTTGCCCACGAGTCCACGTAGTCGTGGGCGTGGTAGTAGTTCTGCGTGTCGGCGGCCAGACCCATGCCGCACACCCACGAGACGCGACCCTCCTTCGGCTGCATGTAGTCGAAGTTCATACCGGCGGCGTCCGCGTACCCGACGGAGTCGGGCCACGCATATCCGATCCAGACCTCCTCCGCCTTGAAGGCCTTGAAGAAGCTGGTTGACTGGCTCCACAAGAACTTGACGAGGTGCTTCTTCGAGATGAGGAAGTCGCGAACCTGTCCGAGTTCGTCGTCCGTCATCTGGAAGGGATCGGGAACCCCGAGGTAGAGGCCGCCGATGTACATCATGTTCGACGTGTCGACCCACGCGATCTTGCCCGCGTAGCGATCGTCGAACAAGATCCCGAACGACGGGTCGCTCGTGTCCACGTGGTCGGCGTTCACGAGCGGGGCGATGAACCCCCAGTCGAGCGGGATGAAGAACTGCTTGCCGTCGATCACACCGGCCGTCTCGAGCTCCGGGTTCAGGTCGGGGAAGTTCGAGATGAGCGACGTGTCCCACGGCTGCATGGCGCCGAGGTCCACCCAGTCCTTGTAGCGGTACCCGCAGGGGTGGACCACATCGAAGTTCACGGCCCCAGCGGCGGCCTTCGTGAACCCCTGGTCGTCGTTCGGGAACAAGATGAACTGCGGCGTGTCACCGGTCTTGGCCAGGTACTCGCCCCAGAGGAACTTCTTCTCCTCTTTGGGGAAGAAGTCGCCGTTGCCGTACCCGGACCAGTCGAAGACTTGGAGGGTGCCGGGCTCCTGATCGATGCTTGGGCGCGAGCCGCTCGTGCCGGTCGCGGAGCTCCCACCTCCGCCGCCGCCGTTGTCGGCCTTCTTGCACGCGGCGAGGATCGCCGCGATCCCGCCGTACTTCAGCAGGTCACGGCGCCCGATTGACGTCGCGGCGAAGAGCTTGTCGAGCTCCTGATCCATCCCGGTCCCCCTCCTCAGACTGACCAGCGGTCGTGCGGGCCCGCGTATCATCCGCCGAAGGGTCCTCCGAGGGCAAGGCAGGCATGGATGAGAGGTTGGTGTGGCGGTGTGCTCGCCCTCGCGGTGTCGGTGACGCTGTCGGCCTGCGGCTCGAACGTGACCGTCCCGACGGTCCCCGGTGACGCGCTCCCCGGACACGCGGCCTCGGTGGTCGAGCTCGACGCGTCGCGCGTGGCCTCGGATGCCGTCCACCCGCAGGAGCTCGAGACGGTCCTCGGCGACGCGGGATTCGACGGCGGACGTGAGCGGACGTTCTCCGATCCCGGGCCGCCGCCGCACCGGGTGCAAGCCCGCGTGATGCAGTTCGGCAGCGTTGAGGGCGCCACGGCGTACCTGACCTGGCTCCGAGGCCATAGCTCCGAGCTCATCGGCGACGTCGAGCCCCAGTCCGCCCCCGAGCTCCTCGACGCCTTCCTCGTCCAGACGGTGCCGAACGCCTGTTGCCCGAAGAACGTGCCGATCTTCCTCACCGCGTGGCGCT
>JALYLP010000161.1 GCA_030774195.1 Actinomycetota bacterium
CACCCTCGCTCCCGAACGACCTGCACCGGCGACTTGTCGTCTCGAAGGCCGAGGTAGCGAGGGTGTCGAAGCTTGCCATCGGGCGTCCACTCCGCGAACCCCACCTGCGCCACGAGCTGCGGTCGCACCCAGTGCACACCCTTCACCGCGATCCCCTTCGTGTCGCGGAGCGGCGACGTCGATCGCTCCAGACGGCGAAGACGAGCGCTGAGCATCGTCAGCTCCCGCTCTCCGAACCCGGTGCCCACCTTCCCGCCGAACCGGAGATCACCATCCTCGTAGTAACCGACGAGCAGCGCCCCTAACCCTGAGCGTGCCCCACGGGGTTCGGTCCACCCGATCACGATGAATTCCTGCTCGTTGCTGCACTTGAACTTGAGCCAGTCCTTGGACCGAGCATGCGCGTAGGGAGACGAAGCCTGCTTCGCGACGAGGCCCTCCCACCCCTTCTCGCAAGCGGCGCGGAACGCGGACTCCCCGTCCTCGTCGAGATGCTCCGAGAAGCGGATGGGATCGTCGAAGTCGAAAGCCTCGCGGAGGAGCGACTTGCGGGCGTGCAGCGGCAAGGCGGAGAGGTCGTAGCGATCGAACCAGATCAGATCGAAGAGGTAGAAGTACACGGGCACCGCGGCGACCTGAACGGTGCTCGGTCTGGCGTTCTGCATCCTCGCTTGCAGACGGGAGAATGACGTCACGTCGCCGTCGAACGCGACGATCTCGCCGTCGGCGATGAGCGGTGGCGTCTCGTCGCGCAGGATCGCTTCGCTCAGGTCTGGATAGTGCGACGTGCGATCCTTCTCGTTCCGTGTGATCAGCCGAACGGTCGAGCCCCGCCTCCACAAGAGCGACCGTTGCCCGTCGAGCTTCGGCTCATACACCCACGCCGGATCGGAGAAGACCCGTTTCGTGAGCGTGGCGAGCATCGGTGGTGTGAACGCAGGCATGGCGGTCCGCCGAAGCCGCTTCTTGTCGTCGGGATCGAGCCTGTCGAGCAGCGGATCCATCGAGCTCCAGGTTACGGTGGGGAGGAGATCAACGATGACACACCGTCTGCGCCTCCGGTGGTCGAGGCACACGCCGCAGGGCCGCAGGAGCTCAAGCGTATAGTTAAGCCCATCGACCCGGACTCGATGAACTCGGTTACTCCCAGGGGGGTCCAAGCCGGGAACGGCTCCTAGAGACGAACTCGCGACGAATCGCGATCATCGCGTCGATGTCCCGACGGAAGTCCACGTGGTACGTGGTCATCGACACCACTTCGTCCCAGCTCGCACCCGCCGCGTCCAGGACCTCGCTGATCTCCTCGTAGGCTCGACGCATCTCCGCTCGAGGACCTTCCGCGGCCGCCCCGGCTCCCGTGCAACCGGCGACGAACAGCAGATCACCCACCTGCAGCACCCGGGAGAGGCGGGTCTCCCGATACCATCGGAGCTCCTCCCCCCATTCGGCGGGCTCGATCGCCTTCCGTTCGCCCATCGGCGACATCCTCAGGGAGGCCGAGATCAGGGGCAACTCGAGGGCCGCTTCGAGTCGCGGATCGCTCCACATGATTCGACCTTTCTCACCATTCGCGATAAGACTGAGGAGTTCGGGTCCGCATCGGAGGCGAGTCGATGGGCGTGTCCGATCCAACCAAGCCGTGGGCAGTCGTTATGTGCAGCCTCGAGGGATCCGTTGGCGATCATGACGTGCCTTTCAATATGGAATTCCTGTTTCGCCCTCTGAGCAATGGACTGCGCGACTTCTGGCTCGATCAGACCCTCGGCGAGGTCGACGTCTCGAATGCCGAATACTTCGGTTGGTATCGATGCGACTGGACCGTGTTGGGCAGTCCTGGCGTACCGGAATACATGGGTGTTCACCGGGCACCGGACCGAAGCGAATGGCATGACCATGCCGTGGGGCTACTGACTGCGAACAATCCAGGTATCGATCTCGGGCGCTTCCGAGGTGTTTTGTCTGTCTTCAACTTTGCTGTAGGGGGAGGGGCGACCGGGACGAACGTGGTCTACGGGCTCAACGGCGTTGGCTCCTCAGGACTCTCATGGGCAGAGGGCGGGTGGCGCCGCTGCGATCGATGCTCCGGCATGATCCAGAACACGAGCCCCATCCTTCCGTGCATCGTGCAGAACACACCGGGTGTCCAAGAGACTCACAACTTCGACGGCAGTCATGATTACCTGATACCGACCGACACACGTCTGGTTAACTCCCAGAAGGACTTTCACGCGTGCACGAAGTGCGGTGGTCTCTACATCGGTGATCCTGTTGGGTGCCCCGTGGCCGGCAAGCACAAGCCCGCTGCGCAGAAGACGTATTTCGCGATGCACTGGCCCTCCGCTATCGGCGAGCCGGACTGGTGGGCATGTACATCGTGCGGACTCGTCGTGAAGAAACCCGCGGACTGGAACTCTCTGCTGTGCCCTGGCACGGGCAAGGCGCACACCCCTTGGAACGCTGAGCTGAGCTTCTGTCAATCCGACTACACCTACAACCGTACGTTCTTGATGCATGAGATGGGTCACGCCTACGACTTCGATCATGGTCGCAACAGCCGCCCCGACAGCACCGATCTCGGCGGTGAATGTGCGCCGGGAGGCTACGGCGATCGGTACGACGTCATGAGTGCGATGAATTGCGCTGCCTACTATCCCCCGGCGAACGACGCGGAATCCCGCTTCGGACCTCGCGGTCCAGGCCTTTCCGTGCATCACATGACGCAAAAGGATCTGATACCCGCCGCATCCATCCGCGAGATCTCAACACCCACGACCGGTCAAGAGCTCGTTCTCCTGCATCCCACGATCCGACCCGGCCTCACTGGCTACGCTGCGCTCCGGATCGGATCTTTGCTTATCGAGTTCCGGCACAAGGGCCACTGGGTGCCAAGACCCATGGACCCGATGCACCGCAAGGACCTCGTCACTGAAGGTTGGGACGCGGTTCTCGAAGTGGGTGACTCCCCAGGCTGTGTCTTGGTCTACGAGACCAGTGGTGCCTCCCCGGTCCTCCTCATGGCCACCAACGGACACGAGGGCCTCGTTGCAGGCGATCGATTCGAATCGAGGGTTGGGCTCGGCGATGTCTCACTCTTCGTTCGTTCGATCGATGACGCGGGCGAACATGCGGAATTGGAGATCGAGGTTCGACCTATTCAAGTGAATGGGTGGCAGCGATGGCTCGTGTTGCCTTGCTTCTATCCCGACCAACCCGTCCCGACGAAGACGATCGCGAACCTGCGATCGATCTTCCAAGCGGTCGAGACGTTCTGGCAGGACATGGCGAACGGGGCGTTCCCGACCGGCGGCGGATCCGTCCTCAGCGGGCTCGGGTCGACCGATGATTCATGGATCCCGATGCAGGCACCCTGGGCGACGGATCAGAACGAGCCTCCGGTCGATCGCGTGCGCAGGTCGATCGACGAGACCCTTGCGTCGAAGCGTCCGAAGAACGCGGGGTTACCCTTCTACCTCGATTGGCGGTACTTCACGGGGATCATCATCCTGCGCAATGTCGATCTCGGGCCTGGATGGCACGGCGAGCTGGGCCTTCCCTCAGGAAACTGGTTGAAGTCGCTTCCGGATTGCCCCAACGACACCCACACCGAGGATTCGGCCGGTCCTTTGCCCTACCGGGTCATCGAAGTTGGTCAGGATTCGACCTCTCAAGCGGGACTTGCCCGCGCCATCGGTCGCTCCCTGAGCCTGGCGGACTCGAATGACTATTTCGATCTCATGGGTCGTGGCACGTACCAGTACACCCCTCCAGCATCTGGCGCGAAGATAGGGAGTCCGGGCTGGGGGCCGACTGGCCCTGGACTCTCGACCGAAACGCTCAAAGAGTTGAAATGGCTGGGCGATGATCGAACGTTCGTGGCAACGGTTCCGCAAGGACAGGACTGGGTCAACGGTTCAGTCAGCCTCACGCCTGTAACGCATATCGCCGACAGACATGGATACCTCCGAGCGGAGATCGGCCCATTCGCCTTCGAAGTTCGAACGAACGACAGATGGGACAGTGGGCTGCCAGATGCCGCGGCTGTTCTTCTCCACGATCCGATCCACGGCGGCCGAAAGATGTTCCAGGGTGAGACCGTCAGTACCGGCACGCTTCTTCGAGGTATCGCCGGCGGAACGGATGTGACCGTCGTCTCTCTCTCATCCGCGGGGGCCGGACTGGAGTTCAGCATCCAAGAACGCACGGAGATCGTTGCAGGCGGGGGTGCACTCCGCGGGGGTGGGACCCTTCTCTTCACGAACGACGGAAGGATCATCCACCTTCCTCCGGGCGATCCATGGGAGAGGGAAGTAACTGCCGCTCTAAAACCGCTCGACGAGCTCACCAGCAGGATCGAGAGAGAGCTGCCCCCTGAACCACGATGACGGCGCAAGCGCTGGCCGACCCGAGCTCGGGTAGCGTGCTCCCGTGGACACGGACTTCGAGTTCCAGGAAGCGACGATCGCCGATCTCGGCGCGAAGCTCCGTGCCGACGAACTTACGGTTCGTGAGCTAGCAGAGGCTTATCTGGCCAGGATCGACGCGCTCGATCGATCGGGACCGGTGCTCCGATCCGTGATCGAGGTCAACCCCGACGTGCTCGCGATCGCGGACGAGCTGGACGCCGAGCTTCACCAGGGCCGGATCCGCGGACCGCTCCACGGCATCCCCATCCTCGTGAAAGACAACATCGACACCTCGGACGGCATGAAGACGACCGCCGGATCGCTCGCGCTCGTCGATGCCCGCCCCGCGGCCGATGCTCCCCTCATCTCGCGCCTGCGGAACGCGGGGGCGCTGTTGCTGGGCAAGGCGAATCTCTCCGAATGGGCGAACTTCCGCTCCCCGCGCTCGTCGAGCGGATGGAGCGCGCGGGGAGGTCAGTGTCGGAACCCGTACGCGTTGGATCGCAACCCAAGCGGCTCGAGCTCCGGGTCGGGCGCGGCCGTTACGGCGAGCCTCTGCGTCGCGGCGATCGGCACCGAGACTGACGGATCGATAGTCAGTCCCTCGTCCGCGAACGGCATCGTGGGCATCAAACCGACCGTGGGCCTGGTGAGCAGCCGCGGGATCGTTCCCGTCGCACATACGCAGGACACGGCTGGGCCGATGGCCCGGACCGTCAGCGACGCCGCCATCCTGCTCGCCGCGATGATCGGGGACAGTTCGGCCCCGATCCCGGATGCGGCTTCCCTCCGCGCGGCGCGGGTGGGGGTCGCTCGGAACCTATCTGAGTTCGATCCCCGTGTGGACGCGCTCTTCGAGGAGGCGCTCGAAGCTCTCCGCGCCGCCGGCGCCCAACTCATCGATCCGGCCGACGTGCCCCACGTGACCGAGTTCGAGGAGAGCGAATGGGAGGTCCTGAGGTACGAGTTCAAGGCGGACATCGAGGGATACCTCGCATCCGTCGAGGGGGAGGCTCCCCGCACCCTCGCCCAGCTGATCACGTTCAACGAGGCGCATCGAGCCGAAGAGCTTCAGTTCTTCGGGCAGGAGAGCTTCGAGATATCGGTGGAGAAGGGACCGCTCACTGACCCGGCCTACCAGGAGGCACTCGCGACGTGCGGGCGGCTCTCCCGCGAGGAGGGCCTCGATGCCGCGATCGCCCGGCACAAACTGGATGCGATCGTCGCACCCACCCGCGGACCGGCCTGGTTGACCGACCACATCAATGGCGACCACCACGGGCTCGGCGGAAGCTCGTCGCCGGCAGCGGTCTCGGGCTACCCGAGCGTGACCATCCCGATGGGATCGATCGCCGGCCTCCCGGTCGGGCTGAGCTTCATCGGTGGCCCTCGTCGCGACAGCGATCTCATCGGGTATGCGTTCGCGTTCGAGCGGTCGACGAACCACCGAGTCGCTCCGCGATTCCTGCCGACGGCTAACCCCGGTTCCGAATGACGACCGGCCCGCCGGGGCCAACCGTGTACACGGCCACGTGTCGGTGGCCGGTGCCAGCATCGGGCGATGGCCGACGAGGGCACGATCCTGCACGCGGACGCCGACTCGTTCTACGCATCCGTCGAGCAGCGGGACGACCCGGCGCTCCGCGGGCGGCCGGTGATCGTCGGTGGCGGCGTGGTGCTCGCGGCCAGCTACGAGGCCAAGGCCTACGGGGTGCGCACGCCGATGGGCGAGTCGCAAGCCCGCCGCCTGTGTCCGCAAGCGATCGTGATGCGGCCTCGGATGGAGGCGTACTCGGCGGCCAGCACCGCGATGTTCGAGGTCTTCCGCGACACCACGCCGCTGGTGGAGGGGCTCTCGATCGACGAGGCGTTCCTGGATGTCGGCGGTCTGCGCCGGATCGCCGGCACACCGTCCCAGATCGCGGCGCGCCTGCGGCGCGACGTGCGCGAGCGCGTGGGGATCCCCGTGACCGTGGGCGTGGCGCGAACGAAGTTCCTGGCGAAGGTCGCGAGCGGCGTCGCGAAGCCCGACGGACTGCTGGTGGTGGAGGTCGACGGCGAGCTCGCGTTCCTCCACGCGCTCCCGGTCGAACGGTTGTGGGGCGTCGGACCGGTCACGGCCCGCAAGCTGCGCGAGCGTTCGATCGTCACGGTCGCGGACGTCGCGCGGCTCGACGAGGCGACGCTGGAGCGGATCCTCGGGCGCGCCGTGGGACGGCATCTCCACGCGCTCGCGCACAACCGCGACCCCCGTCCGGTCGTCGTGGGTCGCCGCCGTCGTTCGATAGGCACGCAGCGAGCGCTCGGACGACGGGCGCGCTCGCCCGGCGCGCTGGAGACCGACCTCCTCGCGCTGGTCGACCGGCTGTCCCGGCGACTCCGGGGCGCACGCCGCGTCTGCCGGACGGTGACGCTGCGCCTGCGGTTCGATGACTTCGCACGGGCGACGCGCTCCCACACCCTCCCCGAGGCGACCGCGGAGACGGCGATGCTGCTGGATGCCGCGAGGATCCTGCTTGCCGATGCCATGCCGCTGATCGAGCGCCGCGGGATCACGCTGATCGGCCTCAGCTTCACCAACCTGTTCTCTGACGACGCGGTCCAGTTGGCGCTGCCGTTCCACGGGCCGGCATCGTCGGCGATCGACGCGACGCTCGACGGCTTGCGCGACCGGTTCGGCTCCTCCGGGGTCACGCGCGCCGTGCTCCTGGGCCGGCCCGAGGGTCTCCGGGTGCCGCTGCTCCCCGACTGACCGCAGGCGTCCCCCTTCTGAACCCAGTTCTGATGTCGGTTCCGACCCCGCTACCCTCGTGGCCGACCCGAACTCAGATCTGAGGTCATGGAGGATCGAGAGCGATGAACAGCACGACGCTGAGGATCGGCGACACGGACGTTGCCCGGATCGGGCTCGGGACGAACCGGCTCACGAACACCCCCGAGAACGTCGCATTCATCAGGGAGGCCATGGAGCTGGGCGTCGGCATGATCGACACCGCCTACACCTACACCGGCGGCCAGAGCGAGCAGACGATCGAAGAAGCGCTGTCGCCCATCCCCGAGAGCTGCGTCGTGGCGACGAAGGGCGGGTACGCGCCCGGCACCGGGCGGCCCGAGGTGCTCAGGGCGCAGATCGACGAGAGCCTGCTCCGACTGAAGACGGATGAGATCGACCTGTACTACCTGCACCGCGTGCACGAGGACACGATGCTCCAAGACAGCGTCGGGACGCTGGCGGCGTACCACGACGCAGG
>JALYLP010000162.1 GCA_030774195.1 Actinomycetota bacterium
GCGCACGGTCGCGTGCCGCGACCGCACGCGCGCCTCGCCTTCTTCGCCGGCCTCGGGGTGGTGGCCATCGCCCTCACGGGTCCGATCGACGCCGCCGTCACCACCTCGTTCTCGGTCCACATGATCCAGCACCTGCTGCTCACGATGATCGCCGCCCCACTGCTGTTGCTCGGTGCGCCGATCACGCTCGCGCTGCAGGCGTGGCCGGGCACGCCGCGCGGGTGGCTCCTCGCGACGCTTCGGAGCGCACCGGCTCGCCTGCTCGGCAACCCGCTCGTCGCCTGGGCGCTCTTCTTCGTGGTGCTCTGGGGCATCCACTTCACGGGGCTCTACGAGGCGGCGCTGCGCAACGACGGCCTGCACGCGCTCGAGCACATCGCGTTGCTCGTGACCGCGCTCCTGTTCTGGATGCCGATCGTCCGGGCCGATCCGATACCGTCCGGGCTGTCGCATCCGGCACGGATCCTCTACCTGTTCGTGGCCATGCCCGCCATGGCGTTCCTGGGCCTCACGATCGTGTCGTCCCGCCACGTGCTCTACCCCGCGTACGCGCAGGCCGACGGCGTGGCGCGCGCCCTGGCCGATCAGCGCGCAGCGGGGGCCATCATGTGGGCCGGCGCCATGGTCCTGATCGTCCCGGCGTTGGCCTTCGTCTTGCTCGACTGGATGCACGCTGACGAGCGCGAGGCCGCGAGGGTCGACGCGCGGCTCGAGCGTGCGACGATGAGGGGAGCCTGATGCGTTCGCGCGAACGATGTCTGCGGTGCGGCGGGCCGGTGGCCGACGACGTGGCGATCTGTCACCGCTGTAACCCGGCGAGCCTCCCGGGACCCAGCCGCACGCAGTACCACGCCACGGTCTTCATCGCTGTGCTCGTGACGCTGGTCCTCACGGCGGGGGTGTTGATCGTCCGCGGCTGACCGGTTAGGGCGCTTCGCCTGCGTGCGACCGCGAGACGTCGCGAAGCCACCCCGCGGCCGAGAGCGCCGCGGCCAGCCCGCCCAGGATCACGATCCATTGGCTGACGATCAGTCCCACCGCCAGGATGACCCCCGAGATCGCGAACCCGAACGGCCAGATCGTCGGAGCGACTTGGATCTCGGCCTCTTCCTCCGGCTCGCCCTCGGCCTCTCGCGAGCCGACGAGCCGCAGGATGATCCCAAGGAAGCAGAAGGTCACCGCCGACAGCAGCAACTCGACGGTCCCAGCGTGCTCGTGGCTGGTGAACCCGTAGACGCCGCCAGTGACCGCGAGGAACGCCGCCAGGCCGAGGCAGATCCGTGACAGCGTGTTCATCACGTCACCTCGGCGTCAGCAGGTAGAAGGTCGTGAACAGGCAGAGCCAGACGACATCCACGAAGTCCCAGTAGATCGCGCCGGCCGCGAGCGGATCGTGATGCGTCGGCGAGAGGCGACCCCGGAGTCCTTGGCCGAAGACCAGGGCGAGGAAAGCGACGCCCCCGATCACGTGCGCCATGTGGATGCCGGTCATCACGTAGAACAACGTGCCGAAGACCCCATCCTTCAAGCCGAAGCCCAACTGCGAGTAGTCGTACAGCTGCAGGCCGAGGAACAACAGGCCGAGCGCGATCGTGGCGCCGAGCCACCACAGTGCCGGCCGTCGCTTCCCGGCGCGGGTGGCACGCAGTGAGAGCTGGACTGCGACGCTGCTCGCGACGAGGACGACCGTGAGGATCGACGCGATGTCGATCTTGAGGTGGGGAACATCCGGTGGCGGCCACCCGGGGGCGTTCGCCCGGATCGTGAAATAGCCGCCGAAGAAGGCAGCGAAGAACATCGCCTCCGATGCGACGAACAGGACCATCCCGAGCACCGGCCCGCTCATCTCCGGACGCGCGCGCTCCTGCGGCGTCGTGACGTCGCTCATGTCGTCGGCTCCTGCTCTGCTATCCGCTGGTCATAGGCCGGACGGTCCGAGCGGATCGTGGGGAGCACGTCGAAGTTGTGGGCCGGCGGCGGCGAGGACGTCATCCATTCGAGCGTGTTGGCGCCCCATGGGTCATCGGGTGCCGTTCGCGGCTTCCGGAGGGTCAGGAAGATGTTGAGGAAGAAGATGATCATCGCCGTCGCGATCACGAACGCGCCGATCGACGCCAGGAGGTTCAGGAAGCTCCACCCGAGGTCGGGCGGGTAGTCGGCGATGCGCCGAGGCATCCCGCGCAGGCCCAGGATGTGCATGGGGAAGAACGTCAGGTTGAACCCGATCAGTT
>JALYLP010000163.1 GCA_030774195.1 Actinomycetota bacterium
ACCGCGTTGATCAGGTTGGAGTCGCGGAGCTTCCGGAGCGCCTCGCGCTCGATCAGCCGGACGCGCTCCCCGGACAGACCCAGGACCTTTCCGGTCTCCCGAAGGCTCAACGGCTGCCCGTTCTCCAGGCCGTATCGAAGCGCCACCACGTGGCGTTCGCGCTCGTCGAGCACCTTGTCCACGGCCCCGCCGATCTCCTCGCGGAGCAGCTGATCCTCGACCTCGTTGAACGCCGCGTCCGAGTCGACCTCTTCGATGAGATCGCCCAGCTCGGTGTCCTCGCCGACCGGGGACTGCAGGGACAGGGGCTCACGGCGACCCATCTCGGTCAAGTCGTCGATCTCGTCCACGGTGGTGTCCAGCGCCTTGGCCAGCTCCTCGCGCGTGGGCTCACGCCCCATAGACTGCGCGAACTGGAACCTGGTCCGGTTGAGCTTGCGCAGCCGGTCGTGGATGTGCACCGGAAGGCGGATCGAACGAGAGCGATCCGCGATCGCTCTCGTGATGCCCTGGCGGATCCACCACGTTGCGTACGTGGAGAACTTGAAGCCGCGGCGCCAATCGAACAGCTCGACCGCGCGCATCAGGCCGATGTTGCCTTCCTGGATGAGATCCAGCAGGGGGAGTCCCTGGCCCTGGTACTTCCGGGCCACGGAAACCACCAGCCGCAGGTTGGCCATGATGAACCGCTGGCGGGCCGCCTCCGCCTTGCGGACGTCGGCGCGGGCTTTCGCGATGCTCTTCTCCGATCGGAGGCGGCCGGCACGGAGGCGATCTTCGGCCTCCTTGCCGCCCTCGATGGTCATGGCAAGCTCCACCTCTTCCTCCTTGGTGAGCAGCGGCTCGCGCGCCGCAGCCTCCAGGTAGAGGCGGAGATCGTCAGCGTCGTCGGTCCCTAGGGGACGCGCCGGCTCGGGCACTTCGTATCACGCTCCTCGTCGCGACCCGACCCACCGCACGGCGCGGCACGCCAGGTCATCGAGAAATCGGGTCATCCCTCGCGAGCGGCTTGGTGTGGGCAGACGCATGTAGGGCAAACGCCTTGGCCGCTCGTTTCCATGGTAGGTCGTGGTCCTACTCCTGTAAAGCTCAGCCCGTATGTACGGGTGTGGAGGTCGTGTGAAAGCCCTGGTCGGACCCTCGTCATGGTCCTGCAGGGACCACCAACCCTCCCTTGCTTTACGCCACCGAAGGCTTGAACGTTCAAAGGGACCGGTTCTATGCCCGGACGGCGGCTTCGGCCCGCCTCGGTAGGCTCCCGAGATGCCCATCGAGCCTCCGCCGATGCAGACCGTGGACCTCGACGGGCCCGTCGTCTATCGAGCGTGGGCCGGTCCGCCCGATACCACCTTCGTCCTCGTCCACGGGCTCGGAGGATCGCACCTCAACTGGCTACAGGTCGCACCGGGCCTCTCGGGACTCGGACGGGTCCTGGCACTCGACCTTCCTGGGTTCGGGCGGTCGCCCGCGGCCGGGCGTGGGACCAGGGTGATGGATCTTCGCCGTTCGATCGGTCGGTTCATCGACGAAGAAGCGAGCGGTCGGGTCGTCGTGGTCGGGAACTCGATGGGCGGGCTGATCGCATCGGTCCAGGCGGCCGTCGAACCCGATCGCGTGGCCGGCCTGGTGCTCAGCGCCTCCGTGTTCCCGTGGACCCGCGGCAGTTTCCCCCACCCCGCGGTCCTGGCCGCGTTCTCCCTCTATGGCCTCGACGGCGTCGGCGAGCGCGTGGTGCGATTCCGGCGCCGGTCGATGAGCCCGGAGACGTTCGTCGCGTTCGGCCTGCGCCTGCTGACCACCGACCCCGGAGCCGTGCCCGAGGAGGTGATCCGGCTCCAGGTCGAGCTCGTGCGCGACATGCGTGACGATCCGGAACAGCCGAAGAACTTCATCGAAGCCGCGCGGTCGATCGCCACCTACGTCAGAACGCCGTCGCTCGGGATCAGAACGATGGAGGGGATCCGGTGCCCGGTCCTCGTGATCCACGGGCGCCGTGACCGGTTCGTCCCCCCGAAGTTCGCCGAGGCAGCGCTCGCGGCGTATCCGGCGTGGCGGGGACGGATCTTGACCGGGGTCGGACACGTCCCCCAGATGGAAGCGCCGGGTAGCTGGTTGGGTGAGGTCGCGGACTGGTACGCCGCGACCTTGCGCTAGCCGGACCTGACAGCCTTCTCGGAGGCCGCCGCAACCAGATCGTCGATCCCGTGCTCGATGCCACGCGCCAAGACCTCGATGTCCATCAGGGTGTCCCAGTCGGCCGTCAACCCGAACGCCATCGTCCCACCGAGTGAGGTACAGCCGATCGAAAGCCCCCCGTGCTCGCCCAGCGGCATCGCCGGGTGGTTCGCGACCAGCCGGGCGCCCGCCAGGTACAGGGGCATCTGTGGGGCGGGGATGTTCGAAACGACGAGGTTGAACCATCGGCCTCGCGAAACGACACGGGCCGCCATGGCGTGCAGCGCCGGCGGGGCGAAGGCCCCGAGCCCGATGATGGCATCGGCCGACACCGCCATCGACGACGACTTGAGGTCTTCGGTCGCGCGCCGCACCTTCGCAAGACGCGATCGAGGGGCCATGCGCCCGATAGGGATCTCCACGAACGCCGGGGCGACGCGGTTCCCTACGTCTCCCGTCTCCGCCTTCGACCGTACGGAGACGGGAACCATCACGCGGAGGCTCCTACCCTTCGTGGACTCGCCGCGCGAGGCGAGCAGCTCGTGCATGCCGATCGCGACGGCCGTGAGGACGACGTCGTTGATCGTACCGCCGAGGGCCCGCTTGATCGTCCGGAGCCGCTCGAACGGGGCATCGGCGGTCGCGAAGCGCCGCGCGGGCCCGGTGGGACCGTCGAACGGGCCCCGGGGAGGAACACCCATACCCGCCAGGGCCAGCGCGCCGGACATCGTTCGTACGACCATGTCGATCGCTCGTTGGGGGGCGCGTGCCGTGCGTGCGAGCACATCGGCCGGATGGGACGCTATCTCCTCGACCGCCGCGCGGATCAGATCCTCGCGAGGCGGGATCGGCTCCGGTCGCCACGGCGCCTTCGGCCGCGGCCCGAGCGGCGCGTCCGGCTCGAGATCGAACAAGGCCGATCCGATCAACATGCTGCCGATCCCATCGGCGAGCGCGTGGTGGAGCTTCAGGAGGACAGCCGTGCGGCCCTGATCGACCCCCTCGAAGACGTACAGCTCCCAGAGTGGCTTCGATCGGTCGAGCGGACGCGAGAGCACGCGGCCGACCGATCGCTCCAACTGGAGGCGACCACCGGGGGACGGGACGGCCGAACGACGGAGATGGAAGTCCAGGTCGAACCGGTCGTCGTCCACCCACACCGGACGGCCGATGTTGCCGGGAACCGGCAGGACCCGTTGACGGAGTCGAGGTGCGAGATGGAGCCGAGCCTCGACGACCCGTTGCACATCGTCGTAGGTGAGCGGACCGTCCTCACGCGGAGCGAAGACCGACAGGCCCGCGACATGCATGTGCAGCGCTGGGGTTTCCAGGTAGAGGAAACTCGCATCCAAACTGGAGAGACGTTCCGCCGGCATCGACCCATGCTAGGGTCCGCGCCGATGTGGCGACGACCCCTGCTTCACGGCCTGCTGGCCGTGACGGCGGCCCTCATCTGGTTCTCCTCCGGTTCGGTCGCCGGAGCCCAACGGGGTCAAGGCGAGCCGCGACTCCCGCCCGGTGTGGGGCCGGGACGGGAGCCGGTGCCGACCGCCTACGCCGGAACGATCCGGGTGCCGCAGGACTTCGACACGATCCAGGCGGCCGTCGATCACGCGGAACCAGGCGGGATGGTCTTGATCGCACCCGGGGTCTACACGGAATCCGTGACCGTCACGACGCCGTACCTCACGATCCGCGGCCTCGATCGTGATCGAACGATCATCGATGGTGGACTCGAGCGCGCGAACGGGGTGCGGGTGTTCGCAGCCGACGGTGTCGCGATCGAGAACCTCACCTCTCGGCACAACCTCCATGACGGCTTCTCATGGAACGGTGTTCACGGCTACTGGGGTCGGTATCTCACGGCGTACGACAACGGAGGATCCGGCATCGCCGCGTACGGCTCGGACGACGGCCAGCTGGACCACTCCTTCGCGAGCGGCTCGCCCCGATCCGGTTTCTCCGTCGAGGGTTGCTCCCCGTGCCGTGCGGTCATCACGGACGTCGTCGGCACGGACAACGCCGCGGGTTTCAGCGGGACCAACGCTGAAGGGGTCGCGATCGTGAACAGCGAGTGGACGAACAACATGTCCGGGATCGTGCCGAACACGCAGGACGCCGAGGCGGACGCTCCCCAGCGCGACCTGCTGATCGCCGGGAACTACATCCACGACAACGACAACCTCGCCGCACCGGCGTTGGCGCTCACCTATCCGTCGTTCGGGATGGGCATCGTCGTGGCCGGGGGGCTGGACAACCTCATCACCGGGAACCTGATCGAGGATCAACGGACCTACGGGATCGTCGTGGTCCCGATCCTCGACCGGAACCTCTGGCCGACCGCGGGCAACGAGGTCCGTGACAACGTCGTTCGCCGGAGCGGGCTCGCCGACCTCGCGTTGGCAGCGCCCTCCTCGGGGGGTGATTGCTTCGCCGGGAACGACCCATCGACCAGCGAGCCTCCGGCGATCGAGGCTCTGTATCCGTGTACCGGGTGGCGAGCGTTCCCCGGCGGTGGCGGCTCGCTGGCCCCCACGATGGAGGCGTTGACACGTTCCGTCGATGCGCTGGACGGCGGCTTCCCGCACGGCGACTGGAGGACGCAGGGGGCGCCGCCGCCGCAGCCCGGCATGC
>JALYLP010000164.1 GCA_030774195.1 Actinomycetota bacterium
GGATAGCTCCTCGGCATGCCGCCCTCCTCGAGGGTTAGGGGCATGAGGATTGAAGCAAACCGACTCCACTGAAGTGGGGGTACATCACTCGGTTCTGTGGGTCCGTCATTCGCCTCATTCGGGGTCTACGGGACGATGGCGGTCATTACCTTCCCGCTCGTCGGAGCGCTGATCGTGAAGGGTACAGAAACTCCGGTTCGGCTCATGACCTGCATCTTCCAAGTCAGCTACAATGTGACGCCCTATCGCGAGGCGAGCGCTCGGGACCCCCGTCCACGTGCCGCGGGGGTCCGGACCAAGAGGAAGCCTGAGCGTTTGGTGCTAGAGCTGGAGGACCCTTACCCAGGCCAAAGTCCGACCTGAGTCGCCGAACTGAAGACACCCCCGCACGCTGAGAAACCGCATGTCGGGAGCCGGATCCAATAAATGAACCCTTCAGGCCCTGGTACTGGCGGCGACCCTCGTCTCGGGCCTGGCCGCCACTGAGATCCTTCGCCGTCTCAAGCCGACCGAGATCCTGCGAGAGGAGTAAGCCGGGTGTCGGACCAAGATTCGGCGCGAGATGAAGCGGACCCTCGTCCTCGCCCATTGATTCGGATCCCATGCCCGGGTACTACTGATAAGGGACGCCGCCTCGCCGTCGCTGAAACCCGCGCAACCCGAACGTCGGAACGTCTGAGGTCAGTGCTCGGACGACGTCGGCACCGTCACCGGCTCCAACCGAGCGAGCAGCGGAGCCGCGCCGAGCCCCTCCAGGTATGCGCGTGCCGCTTCAACCGCGCCCTCCGGCACTCGTTCCTCAGGCAGGACGGCCAGCGCATCGATCGTGATGAGCGCGTGCGAGAACGGATCACCTTGAGCGAGCCGGCCGGCCAGCACGGCGTCGTATGCCTCCGACGCCTCGTGCGCCCGCCCGTCGAGCGCGGCGCTCCCGGCCTCGATCGCCCGTCGGGTCGCGAGCTCCCATCGACTTTCGGCAGATTCGGTTCGCTCGAGCGGCTCGCGGGCCTTGGCGGCGTCACCCAGCCACAGCGCGGCTCGCCCCGCCGAACAGACGGCGAGCGCCCGGTTCGGCCCTGCCGGATCCACCTCGATCGCGATCATGGCCTCGGCGTACGCCCCCGACATGTCGCCGCGCATGAGCGCGAGTACGGAGAGCGCACGATGATGCCAGGCCCGCACCGTGGGGTCTCCAGACTGCGTCGTTTCCTCGCTCACGCCGTCCATCGCGGCGGCCGCCGAGACGCGGTCGCCTCGGTACGCGGCGAGCAAGGCCGCTCCCATCGCGACGTAGTCGGCGAGCCCCGGCGGGAGGTTCGGGCGACCCCTGAGATCCGCGAGCATCTCGTCGGCCGTTCCCCACATGCCACACTCCACCGCAGCCTCGAGCGCGTTGGCCATGGCCGTCATCTCTGATGAGCCGTACCCGCCGCGTCGCGCGATCGCGGCCGCCTCAAGGCTCAGTTCCACCGCCTCAGGCACTTCATCCGCCCCGATCGCGAGCGAGATGGTCACCCGCGCCATGGAACGTAGATCGCCTTCGTCGGTCGCCACCGCGAGGATCCCTCGACGGAGCATGGCCGCCTCGCGACGCCGCCCCACCAGGAAGAGAACGTATCCCTTCTCGCTGATAGCGGTCTGGAACTGGTCACGAGCCTGCACGCGCTCGAACCCCGCGAGGGCCCGATCAAGGTGTGCGAGGCATGCCTCATGCTCGCCGTCGAAGTACCGCACGATGGCGATCGTGTGATCGAGCTCGGCGCGGGCGCGAACCCCGCCCCCTTCGCCGAGTCGCTCCTGCATCTCTTCGGCCGTCGCGCGGACCGCCTCGGTACGGCCGAGGTCACCCAGTGCATCGGCGAGTGAGCCCATCATCACCACCTGCGCGTCCACGTCATCGTGCTCCCGCAAGACGGCGACCGCCTGCTCCAGGTAGGCGATCCACTCCTCGGGCCGCAGGGCGTCTCCGGCGGCGCGGGCAGCCTGCCCGAGCAGGTCCGCACGTTCGATGCCATCGGGCGTGACCTCGAGCGCTTGCTCCACGAACACGAGTGCCTGCTCCGGCGAACCGAGCGATGTGGCTCGCTCCGCCGCCTGGCCGAGCCAATCGCGTGCCCGTGCCGCGAGGGCGTCGGCGTCGGGACCTTCGGGTGTGGACCGCAATGCTTCTACATAGTGGGCAGCCACCGCTCCGGCCAGCTCGTCGTCACCGAGGGCTTCCATATGGTGCGCAACCGTCAGGTGACGAGCCCGCCGGTCGGCCTTCGACAGCATCCCGTAGGCGACCTCTCGGATGATGCTTTGGACAAACCCGTACTGCCCGCGTTCGGGTGAGCGCGGATCGACCTCGTGGACCAAGAACTCCTTGCGCGTGAGATCCATCAGGCGCGGCTCGAGCGAGGCGGCATCGGCACCCGTCACCGCGGCAAGCGCGTCGAGCGTGAAGCTCTTGCCGAGCACGGCGGCGTCCTGCAACAGCGCGCGGTCCTCGGGACCGAGCGCGTCCAGACGGGACGCGATCAGCGCGTGCAGGGTCTCGGGCACCTGCAGCTCGCCGAGGTCGCCGACGAGCTCGTACGCATCCTCGCCCGAGCGGAGCACGCCGCGGTCGGCGAGCATCCGGATCAGCTCGATCGCGTAGAGGGGAACGCCCTCGGCACGATCGACGATGGTGTCGACGGCGTTCGGATCGGCGCCGGGCACCATCCCCCGGACCAGGTCGGCCATCGCCTCGGATGACAGCGGCTCGAGGTGCACCGCCACGAAGCTGCGCTGTCCCGCGCCCCAGTTCGGGCGCCGGTCGATCAGCTCCGGCCGGGAGAGCGTCACGACCAAGATCGGACGGCCCCGCGACCATTCGAGCATCGACTCGATGAAGTCCAAGAGTCCGGCGTCCGCCCACTGCAGGTCCTCGAAGACCATCACGACCGTGCCCTCGTCGCTGATCCGATCGAAGAAGGTGCGCCACGCCGCGAACAGCTCCTCGCGGCCGCCCGGCGGACGCTCGTCCATGCCCAAGAGGAAGGCGAGCCTTGGCTCGAGCCAGCGTCGTTCCTCTTCGTCCGGCACATGCGCGGCGATCGACGCCGCGAGCTTGGAGCGCGACACCCCCGACGGATCGGTCTCGGCGATGCCGGCACGCATCCGCACCATCTCACCGAGCGCCCAGAACGTGATCCCGTCGCCGTAGGCGGGACAGCGCCCGTGGTGCCACCACACGGTGTCCGCCAGGCCATCGACGTACTTCAGCAACTCCCAAGCCAGTCGCGACTTGCCGATCCCGCCGATGCCCGTGACCGAGACGACCCTCGCCTTGCCTTCGCGTCCGGTCGCGTGCAACAACTCCTTGAGCAGTCGCAGCTCTTCGTTCCGCCCGACGAACGGAGGCTCGATCGCCATCCGGTTGGCGCCTTGTCGCTCGGCGACCACGCGGAGAGCTCGCCAAGCGCGCACCGGCTCCTCCTTGCCTTTGAGGGTGAGCTCGCCGACCTCCTCGAACGCGATCGCCCGCGAGGCCGCCCGGAAGGTGGCCTCAGCGACGAAGACCTCACCGGGCGCGGCGGCCGACTGGAGGCGGGAGGCGGTGTTGACCATGTCCCCGGTGACCATGCCCTGGTTCCCCGAACCCGGCGAGGTTGCTGCCTCGCCCGTGCGGACGCCCACACGCGCCGTCAGCGGGGTGCCGACACTCGCGCCGAGCGCAGCGACGGCATCGGTGAGCTCGAGCCCGGTGCGCACCGCCCGTTCGGCGTCGTCCTCGTGGGTGACCGGCGCGCCCCACACGGCCATCACCGCGTCGCCGATGAACTTCTCGACCATCCCACCGTGGCGCTCGATCACTGCCCGCGCGGTGTCGAAGTATGAGCTCATCAACGCCCGCATGTCCTCGGCGTCGCGGCTCTCCGACAGCGTCGTGAACGAGACCAGGTCACAGAACAAGACAGAGACGAGGCGGCGTTCGGTCGCCTGATCCGGTTCGACGGCAACGTCCGGCGTGATCGCGAGGGACGAGCCACACTCCCCGCAGAACTTGCTGGCGGCGGGGTTCGCCGTCCCGCAGGAAGGGCACGTCCGACCGAGTGGCGACCCGCACTCCGAGCAGAACTTGCGACCCGCGTCGTTCTCGGTGCCGCAGACCAAACAGTTCACGGGATCGATAATCGCACGCGAGCCGTCCTGGCGACCGGGCACCGCCTCACCAGATCCGCGCCTTGTCAGCCGCGGACGAGGACCCGACACTTGGCGGACGCCTATCTCAGGCCAACGGTCACCAACGAATCGAGCCAGCAGCGCGTGCTTCGTGGAGCAGGTTCCACGCCACTCAGACACGACACCCCCCAGGTCCTCTTTTTCGGTCGCCCATACGGAATCTGTCGGATCGCCTCGACGACCTCGTACGGCGCGGGAACGGTCCCTAGGCCCGCCCGGCTAAGGAAGGCGTCTAGGACTCGTCGACTCTCTACCATCTCGACAACGGTAACGTTTCCTGAACGGCCCGAAGAATGCCCGGTTGTCCATGCCCCGGCCCCTTCCGCGAGTCCGTCGGCGAAGGGACATGCGCCGCTGACAGGAGGTTCCCCTGAGGAGGCCCTACCGCATAGCCTCCGTGTATGGATGAACGCGACAAGTGGGCAGACTGGGTACTGGATCGCGGTCACGGCGGCGAAAGCGAACGAAAGCGAAGAGGAGCGTTCTGACCTCGCGTACCTGGGGCCGATCAGAGATCGGGTCCTGGCGCCTCCTCATTCGCGATCGCGACTCGAAGTTCTCGGAATCCTTCGACGAGGTACTTCGAACCGAAGGGATCCGAGTAATTCTCACCCAGATCCGATCACCCAAGGCCAACGCGTTCGCTGAGCGATGTGTGAAGACTCTTCGCTCCGAGGTGCTCGACTGGACCCTGATCCTCGGCCGCAGGCACCTCGATCGCGTTGCTCGAAGCTACGCTTGCCACTACAACGCGCAGCGACCTCATCGCGCACTCGGGCTTCGGGCTCCTGAGAGTCACTGCGACGTCGACCCGGTCGAGACTGTGCCCGAGATCCAGCGGTGCGACCTCGTTGGTGGCCTAATCCGCGAGTACCACGCGGTCGCTGCATGATGAACCGGCGTTTTGGTACCCCTCAGGCTCGATGCAGTCGGTGGGACACGGGGACACGTCTCATCCTAACGAGACAGCATGCTTCCCGCGGGCAGGAGGACACCTCCCCGGTCTCAAGGTCAAGACCAACAGCCTATGGACCACGAAGAAACCCACCTATTATCATTGATGTCTGCCACAAAGGGGGGCGTTAGCGTTTCTGGGCCAGCGCTGGCTCGTACTCCGAGTGGCACCCTGGTCACGGAGCGAGCCGTGAGGAGGAACCGATGAGCCGCATCCGCCGATGGACTGCCGTCCTTACGCTTGCCATCTCGATCTCAATGGTCGCTACAGGCGCGCAGCCTGCCGCGGCCTCGAACGGCGAGATCCGCCGGAACGCGCACGCCATCGCCGGGCGGTACATCGTGGCCCTTCAGAACGACCCGGCGCGAGGCCTCCCTGGCGTCGCGGCCGAGATGGCTAGCGCCTATGGCGGAACGGTCCGGTTCGTCTACCGGAACGCGTTCATGGGCTTTTCCTTCGAGGCGACCGAGCCTCAAGCCTCCGCGGTGAGCCGCGACCCGAGGGTCGCCTTCGTGGAGGAGGATGGCCTCGTTAGCGCCGTCGCCACCCAGACCAACGCGACATGGGGCCTCGACCGGCTCGACCAGCGTGACCTTCCGCTCAACGGCACGTATACGTACAACACGACCGGTTCCGGCGTTGACGCCTACATCATCGATACGGGGATCCGCCGGACCCACCAGGAGTTCGGCGGCCGGGCCCTCGTTGGATACGACGCGATCGGCGACGGGCAGAACACCAACGATTGCAACGGCCACGGCACGCATGTGGCCGGGACGGTGGGGGGCACTACCTACGGCGTCGCCAAGGCCGTGACCCTCTACGCCGTGCGCGTCCTGGACTGCACCGGCAACGGCAGCACGTCCGCGGTCATCGCGGGTCTCGACTGGGTGACCGGGCAGCACACCGCGGGCACCCCGGCGGTCGCCAACATGAGCCTGATCAGTGGGGCCTCGTCGTCCCTCGACACCGCGGTCAAGAACTCGATCGCCGACGGGATCAGCTACTCGGTCGCGGCAGGCAACGGCAACTTCATCGGCATCGCCCAGAACGCCTGCAATTACTCTCCTGCCCGCGTCCCGGAGGCGCTGACGGTGAGCGCGACCGACGAGACCGACAAGAAGGCATCGTGGGCGAACTACGGATCCTGCGTGGACCTGTTCTCTCCAGGGGTCGGTATCACCTCGGCGTGGAACGGGAGCGACACCGCCACCAACACGATCAGCGGCACCTCCATGGCCACTCCGCACGTAACCGGCACGGCCGCACTGTACCTGCAGACGAACCCGACGGCGTCTCCGGCCACGGTTTCGTCTGCCATCACCGCCAACGCGACCACCAACCACGTGTCGAACCCTGGCAGCGGGACGCCGAACCTCCTCGTCTACACCGGCTTCATCGGTGGCGGGCCCACCGCCCCAGGCACCTCCACCCTGTCGGCGATGGCCGGAAACGCCACGGTGCATCTGTCCTGGACGGCCCCTTCCGACGGCGGATCGGCGATCACCAACTACAAGATCTACCGCGGCACCACGAGCGGCGGAGAGACGCTCCTTGCCACGGTCGGGAACGTGACGTCCTACAAGGACAGTGGGCTCACGAACGGCACTACGTACTTCTACCAGGTGAGCGCGGTGAACGCCCTCGGTGAAGGATCTCGTTCGAATGAGGTCTCGGTCATCCCTCAGGTCTCGGCTGTCCCTGGCGCGCCCGTGCTCACCGCGACCAGCGCGACTGGTAAGGGGGTGATGCTCTCGTGGACCGTTCCCGAGAGCGGTGGCAGCCCAATCACGGGATACCGAATCTACCGGAGCACCACGCCCGGGAGCGAGGTCTTCCTCGTCGCCATGGGCAACGTCACCGGCTACAAGGACGCCGCCACAAGACGGGGCACCACCTATTACTACCGAGTCAGCGCGATGAACTCTAACGGGGAGGGGCCTCGCTCGAACGAAGCGTTCGCGAAAGCGTAGGACAACAAGCCCCCGGGCGTCTGGGGTATGGGGTCGCACGCATGGAGCGCTACGTCTTTGGTCTTTGTCGGAGCGGCAGGAGACCCGGAAGGCACGTGAGTGTTGACGGCATTGCGGTCGGCAGAGCAGCGTGCTGCCTGGCCAGGCTCGCGGGAACAGTTCAAAAAAAAACGTGATACAGCTACGCAGGTCAGAGGCTTGAAGCGGCATACGCCAGCATGACGCAATCGCCGGCAACGGACTGCCGCAGGAAGGCGACCCTGAGGGATACCAAAACGCAGATCCGTCACGCCGCGACCGCGTGGTACTCGTGGATCAGGCCGCCGAGGAGATCGCGCCGCTTGACTTCAGGCACGACCTTCACCGGGTCGACGTGGCTCAGCCCCTCAGGCACCCGAAGTTCGATCCCACGGTGGGGACGCTCGGCGTTGTAGTGGCTGGCGTAGCTCGCGAGGACGCGGTCCAGGTGGCGGCGGCCGAGGATAAGGGTCCAGTCGAGCACCTCGTGGCGAAGTGTCTTCACGCACCGCTCGGCGAACGCGTTGGCCTTGGGTGATCTGATCGGGGTACGGATGGTTCGGATGCCCTCGGTTCGAAGTACCTCGTTGAAAGCGCCGGAGAACTTGGAGTCTCGGTCGCGGATCAAGAAGCGCACCGGCTCATCGCGCTCGTCCAGCTCGAAGCACAGGTTCCGC
>JALYLP010000165.1 GCA_030774195.1 Actinomycetota bacterium
CGCCGACGAAGCGAAGACGCTCCGTCGGCGGGCCGCCCGCACATGACGCCTTCCGTATCCATCGGGACGAGCGGCTGGGAGTACGCGGACTGGCGGAACGACTTCTATCCCGCCGACCTGCCCACGACGAGGTGGCTCGATCACTACGCGTCCGTGTTCTCGACGGTGGAGGTCAACAACACCTTCTATCGGCTCCCGGAAGACGCGACGTTCGATCGCTGGAAGCGGGAGACACCGGCGGGCTTCGTGATGGCCGTGAAGGCGAGCCGGTACCTGACACACGTCCGTCGTCTCCGCGACCCGCGGGAACCGGTCGATCTGTTCGTCTCGCGTGCGAAGCGGCTGGGCAAAAGGCTCGGCCCCGTGCTTCTCCAGCTTCCCCCGAACCTCCCGGCGGCGCCCGACCGGCTCGAGGAGACGCTGGCGGCGTTCGGCCGTCGTTGCCGCGTCGCGGTGGAGTTCCGACACCCGTCGTGGCTGACCGACGAGGTCTTCGCACTCTTGGATCGGTCGAGGTCGGCGCTCGTGCTCGCGGATCGCCCCGGCGTCCGGATCGATCCCGTCGTCACCGGCGGGTGGTCCTACCTCCGCTTCCATCAGGGCACGCGGACGGGGCCGGGATATCGGCGCGCCAAGCTCCGGGTCTGGGCCGACCGGATCGCGGCGCTGCCGGCGGAAGAAGTGTTCGTCTACTTCAACAACGACACGGACGCCGCCGCCCCGCGCGACGCGATCGTCCTCCGATCGTTGCTCGGCGATCGCGACATGCGCGTCACCTGAGCGTCCTGCGGACAGCGCGGCATCTCGCCGGTCCGCCGCCGCCCGCTCCGTTTGAGCGGTCCGACGGTCGGCCGTAGGGTCGGCAGATGGGCCGGACGACTCGGCGACGCGGCTCCGTGATCCCCGACGGAACGCTCACGATGCTCCTCACGGACGTCGAGGGCTCGACCGTGCTGTGGGAGGAGCACCCCCGCAAGATGCGCGAGGCGATGCGGAGGCATCATGAGCTCGGGCGCGAGGCGATCCTCCGCCATTCCGGCTACCTGCCTCCCGATCAGGGGGAGGGTGACAGCCTGTTCGCGGTCTTCGCCGACGCCCGAGACGGTGTGGCGTGCGCCCTGGAGTTCCAGCGTTCCCTCGTCAACGAGGACTGGCCGGAGGGCATCGCGATCCGTGTTCGCGCCGCCCTGCATACCGGTTCGCTCGAGCTCCGCGACGGTGGGAACTACGAGGGCCTTCCACTGAACCGATGCGCGCGTCTGCGCTCGATAGCCCATGGTGGCCAGACCGTCCTTTCCACGGCCACATCCTCGGTCCTCGGTGGCGACCTTCCTGACCTCGTTACCCTCGAGGACCTGGGCGTTCACCGACTGAAGGATCTGTCGGTCCCCGAGCATGTGTTCCAGCTTCGTCACCCGGATCTTCTGGCCGACTTCCCTCCACTACGCTCGCTCGATGCTCGGCCGAACAACCTCCCGCTCCAGCTCACAGGTTTCGTGGGACGGATATACGAACTCCCCGAGGTCGAGGCGTTGCTGGATTCGACGAAGGTGCTGACGCTCACCGGTGCGGGGGGATCGGGCAAGACGAGGCTCGCTCTGCAGGTCGCCGCGGATCGTCTCGACGACTATCCGGCCGGCGTCTGGTTCGTCGAACTCGACCGCCTGTCGGATCCGGCGCTCGTGCCGCGCGCGGTGGCGTCGGCGATGAAGGTTCGCGAACAGCCGGGTCGAACGATCGTGGAGACGTTGGTCGACCAGCTCGCCGACGGCATGTCGCTAGTCATCCTCGACAACTGCGAGCACGTGATCGATGCGTGTGCCGCGCTCGCCACGACGCTCCTCGCGGCATGCCCACAGCTGACCGTGTTCGCTACGAGCCGGGAGCCGCTCTCGATCTCCGGCGAGGTCGCCTGGACGGTGCCCCCCCTGGCCGAGGCCGTCCACCTCTTCGTCGATCGGGCGGTGGCAGCGAATCCTCGATTCGCTCTTCACGAAGCAACCGCTCCGTCCGTGAAGACGATCTGCGCGCGACTCGACGGGATCCCCCTCGCGATCGAGCTCGCCGCCGCGCGGGTGCACACGATGACGGTGCAGGACATCGACCGACGCCTCGGCGACGGGTTCCGGCTCTTGACGACGGGGAGTCGAACCGCGCTCGCGAGGCATCAGACGCTCAGGGCGACGATCGACTGGAGCTACGACCTGCTCTCGCCCCCCGAGCAGGTCGTTTTCCGACGGCTCTCCGTGTTCGCAGGCGGCCTGACCCTCGACGCGGCCGAACAGGTGTGCGTCGGGAGGGGGGTCGACGAGGCCGCTGTGCTCGATCTGGTTCCGCTGCTCGTCTCCCGATCGCTCGTCGTCCTCCAGGAGGACTCCGACCGCGGACGCTACCGGCTCCTCGAGCCGATCCGCGAGTACGGATACGAGAAGCTCCGGGCCGCGGACGAGGAGGACGACGCCCGGGGCCGTCACCTCCGTTGGTGCATCGATGTCGCGGAGGAGGCCGAGCCCGAACTGCGTGGGGGCGACCAGGCGGCGTCGCTGGACCGTCTCCAGGCCGACCTCGACAACTTCCGGGCCGCGTTCGCGTGGAGCCTCGCCCGCTCGAACGCCGGATCGGCGCTCCGGCTGGCAAGCGGGCTGCTGGAGTTCTGGATCGTGCGAGCGGACTGGAGCGAGGGTCGCGAGTGGGTGGAGCACGCCCTCGCCCTCCCCGGTGAGGTCGACCCCGCCCTCCGCGCTCGAGCGCTGCGAGCGGCCGGGGAGCTCGCGGACGTTCTCAGCGACTATCCGGCGTCCGCCGCCTCCTTCGAGGAGAGCCTCGCCATCGCACGTCGCCTCGGAGACGACCGCGAGATCGCTGCTGCCCTGATGGGGCTCGCGAACGAGGCCGAGCGGATGGGCCGCTCGAAGGACGCGCGTCCGCTCCTCGAGGAGGCGGTCACGATCCTGCAGCGCGTGGGAGACGACCCGAGCATCGCGAGGTCCCTGGGTGGTCTCGCCTGGCTCGAGGACAACTATCCGCGAGCCCGATCGCTCTGGGCCGAACACCTCGCGGCCCGACGGAAACTGGGGAACCGCGAGGCGGTCGCATGGGCCGTGTTGCAGGTCGGATGGGCGACCGAAGGAGAGGGCGACTACGCAGCGGCGAGAGAGGCGTACGAGGAGAGCCTCGCGATCGGACACGAGATCGGCTACCGGCGCATCATCGCGAGGTCGCTCACCCAGCTCGGCGACACGGCGAGGCTCCAAGGCCACACCGACGAGGCCCGCACCCTGTACGAGGAGACGATGCCGATCTGGAGGGAGATCGGACACCGGAGCGGTCTGGTCGACTCGCTCCGCGGTCTCGGCGACGTCGCCGTCCTCGAGGGCGACCACCAGCGTGCCGAGTTGCTGCTCACGGAGAGCCTCACGGTTGCTCGAGACATCGGCGCCCGAGAGCGGGAAGCCCGGGCGGTGCAGAGCCTGGCGGCGCTCGCCCAAGCGAGGAAGCGATCCGCCGAGGCCCGAGCGGGATTCCGAGAGGCACTCGCTCTCTGGATGGAGATGGATCATGTCCACGGCGTCGCATCGTGTATCCGTGGGCTCGGTGAGACCGCCGTCCTGGATGGATCCTTCGAACGAGCAGCCCGGTTGCTCGGTGTCGCCGAGACGTTGATGGAACAGGTGGGTGCGGGGCTCCCTCCGTCCGAACGGGAAGATCTCCGGGCTTCGACGGAGGCGGTGCGGGCCTATCTCGGAGCACCAGGCTTGGAAGCCGAGCTCGACGCCGGCCGGGCGCTCTCGATGGAGGCCGCGGCGCGCCTGGCGATGACCGACTGAGCTGTCCGGTTTTCCGATTCACCCTTCCCCGCGCGGGGTAAGGAGCCTGGATGCGGATCCGACGGCGGGCGCGGCTCGACACGAGCCAGATCGAGGACCGGCGCGGGATGTCGGCCGGCCGCGGCGTGGCGATCGGCGGCGGGGGTCTCGGGATCGTCGTCGCCCTCGTCCTCATCGTGCTCAACCTCGCGGGGGGTGGGGGTGGCCCCTCCGCCGTCCAGGAGGCGTTCCAGAGCCTGTCCGGCGTCACCGTCGGCGCGGGCTCGACGCCGGTGGGGCTGCAGGACTGTCAGACCGGCGCCGACGCGCAGCGCAGCGAGGACTGTCGCATCGTCGCCTACGTGAACAGCATCCAGGACTACTGGAGCAAGCAGGTGCGGGGCTACCGTCCCGCGCCGACGGTGTTCTTCTCCAACCAAACCTCGACCGCGTGCGGACCGGCCACGACCGAGGTCGGGCCCTTCTACTGCCCCGCCGATGCGAAGGTGTACATCGATCTCGGGTTCTTCCAGGAGCTCGTCGATCGCTTCGGCGCACACGGTGGACCGCTCGCAGAGGCCTACGTGCTGGCGCACGAGTACGGCCACCACGTCCAGGACCTCACCGGTGTGCTCGACCGCGTGCGCGGCAACAGCCAGGGCCCGGAGAGCTCCTCCGTCCGCCTCGAGCTGCAGGCGGACTGCTACGCGGGCGTCTGGACCGCGCACGCCGTGGACACCGGGTACCTGACGAAGATCACCGATCGGGACGTCGCCGAGGCGCTCGACGCCGCCGCAGCGGTCGGCGACGACCGGATCCAGAGCGAGTTCCAGGGACGCGTGGACCCCGAGACGTGGACCCATGGGTCCTCGGCCGAGCGACAGCACTGGTACCAGACCGGCTACACCACAGGCGACCCGAACGCCTGCGACACGTTCTCGGGGCAGATCTCGTCGTGAGGCTGAAGTCCGAGGGGGTAGGTGGCCGATACTTCGGAGGTGCGAACCGAGGGGACGGATCGGGTCGACGAGCTTCGTACGGGATGGGTCGAGGGACCTGACCCGGAAGCCGATCGAGCGGACGAGGAGCTCGAGGCTGCGCTCCTCGCGTACGCGCATCGGGAGGCCACTCGGTGGGGCGCCGAACGTTTCGCCGCCGAGTTCGAGCGTCGTGACGAGGAGGAGCGGCGGCTGACCGGAGCAGGGGCGCCCCCCTACCGCTACCCGTGGGAGCCGGACGAGGTCGCTCCACCGCCCTCCTCGGTCCTGTCGGGGCTCGTCGACGCCGCCGTCCAGGAGCAGGTGATCCGAGCCGACCCCGCCGAGCTGGATCTGGTGGAGCCGGCGAAGATCCGGCACGCGCATGTGCCGCGGCCGGCACCGCCGGAGCCCGAGCCGTCACGTCGCCGCCGTCGGCGCGAGCGCGCCGCTCCGCAGCGCCCGTCCCCGATCTCCGAGGCCGAAGCGGCACGGATGTCGCCCGCGGCTCGACGTCTCTACGGCCTCGAGCCACTCCCTAGCGTCGACCCGCGCCGCGCGTGAACCGCCGGTCCGGGATCAACCACATCACGGCGACCGCCGCGTACAGGGCATAGGCGATCCAGACGTTCACGAAGGCCAAGCCCACGCCGGCGGCGTAGATCACGAGCGACACGTTCCCCTTGCGATCCGAAGAGATCGCCGTTCCCACCAACGAGTCGCGTCCGTTCGCGCGGATGATGGCGCGTACGAGCGCCGTGTACGAGAACGCCGCAGCCAGGGCGACGATGCCGAAGGACGCGGCCGGGAGTCGATACCGGTAGAAGTCGTGCAGCCACTCGGTGACCACCGGGATCAAGGACAACCAGAACAGCAGGAGCATGTTCGCCCACATCACCGCCGCGCTGATCCGCGTCGTCGCGCGCAGGAGATGGTGGTGGTTATTCCAGTAGATCGCGATGAACACGAAGCTGAGGACGTAGATGAACAGGCTCGGCAGCTGGTCGTACACGTCCTTCAGGGTTGAGCCCTGGGGCGGTCGCAGCTCCAGTGCCAAGATCGTGATGATCACCGCGATCACGGCGTCGCTGAAGGCCTCGAGGCGGCCCGCACCCACGTCGACCGGTGTCGGCCCCTCCGGCTCCCCGCTCACTCCGCGATGATACGGAGAGGGGCCGGTCCGGGTGAGGGCCGGCGCCATACTGCCCCTGTGGTCGGTCCGCTTCGCGTCAGCCGCTCGATCCTCGTGCCGGAGCACGACTTGCGCTGGAGGTTCAGCCACTCGTCCGGCCCCGGCGGGCAGGCGGTCAACACCGCCGACTCACGGGTCGAGCTGAGCCTCGATGTCGCCAACACGAACGCCTTGGGCCCGGTGCAGCGCGCGCGTGCGCTGGAGCGCCTGGCCGGCCGGCTCGTCGACGGCGTCCTCACGGTGACCGCGTCGGAGCAGCGATCGCAGCTCCGCAACCGGGAGGCGGCCCTGGAGCGGATGGCAGAGATCCTCGCCGCGGCGGTCGCGCCGCCGCCGCCCAAACGCCGTCCGACACGTCCGAGCCGACGGGCGGTCGAGCGCCGGATCGCCGCGAAGCGGAGGCGAGCAGAGACGAAACGCCTCCGGCGCGCGGACGACGACTAACGCCCGGGCTCAGACCGGCGGACCGCTGCGCGCGCCGCCCGGCGTGGCCGGCGGCCCTGACGGGTGGCTCTGGGATCGACCCTGAGCGGTGCTGCCGTTGCCCTTCGCGTTCGCGGTGCCGCCGCCTTTCGCGTTGCCGCTTTTGGCGCTCGCGTTGCCGCCGCCCTTCGGGTTGGCGCTGCCGCTCCCGGTGGTCGGCCCGTTCCCCCGATGGTTGCCGTGCTGGTGCGGGGACCGGGGGGTTCCCCTGCCGGCGCCGTCGCACGCCGGAGGCGCGCTCTGGGCAGCGGCCGCCGCGTGTTCGTTCGGCGTCTTCCGGTCGGTCTTCGCCCCGGGGGCGCAGGAGGCGTGGGCGGTTGGATGAGCATCGCCGGTCCGGCTCGGAGGGCTCGTGGCGCTGGATCTGGGTCCCGCCACCCCGCTCGGGGAGGTCTCGGTGGTTCGGACGGCCGTCGGTTGGGGCGATCCGCTCCGCCCTTCGAGCGCGAACGACGCGCCCATCGTCACGACGATGAGTGCGATGAGCGCCGCCGTCCCGACGAGGACGCGGGTGCTCGTGCGCTGCGCCGTCGAGCTCAGGAGGTCGACCGATGTGCGCGACGGAGGCTGCGCGTTCACATCGTCGTCCTCGAGCTCGACCACCGTTGGGTGGCGGGTCCGCCGATCGTCGGCAGCCCGGCGGATCGCCGGACCGAGGTCCTGATACACGAGGCGCGGGTGGACCCGCTCGGCGCCGGATGGGAGCTGAACGCCTTCGGGCCACAGGACGATCAGCTCCGACGACGGAGCCTCCTCCCGAGCGACCAGCGCGGAGGTCGCGCTGATGTCGGCGTCGAGGACGATGACGTCGGGCTGTACGTGCGCGAGGACGCGAGCCAGATCCGCGTCGTTCGACGCGCAACCGACGACCTGGAACCCCTCACCCTCGATCAGGTAATGGAGGGGGCCTGGCGAGTCGATCTCGGCCAGCACGACGCGAACCACCGCTGATGGTTCGGCGACATCGAGGCGCAGTGGCTCGCTCCTTCTGATCGGATCATCGTTCAATGGTGGGCACCCCAGGACGGCCCGCTTCCCGGTCATCCTGCGCTGTGAGAAGGGGTCGGTCAAAGGGTTGGACGGGCTAGGTTGGCCGCGCTACGGCGGGTCGTAGCGCGTTCGGCCGACGGTCAACCGGGCGAGCCGAGGAAGCCGACGAACAGCCGCGCGTAGGCGCGGGCGGCGGCGGCGAGCTCGTTCACGGCCACCCATTCGTCCGCGGTGTGGGCCACCGTGATCGAGCCCGGTCCCAGGATGACAGTCGGGATCTTGGCCTGATTGAGGTAATAGCGGGCGTCGGTGATGCCGCTGAAGCCGACGGCGGCCGCCGGGCCGCCGCCGGATTCAGCGACCGCCGCACGCGCCAGCCGGACGATCCGCTCGTCCGGCGGCGCTTCCGCCGCATCGGTCCATTCCCGGATCGCGACGTCGATCCGCACCTCGGGATGGTCGGCTCGGATCTCCTCGACGAGTCGTCGGAACGGGGCCAGCACGGCTTCAGGATCGTCCTCACCGGGAAGCAGACGCCGGTCGATGTCGACCACGCAGCGATCCGGGACGACGTTCGGAGCGCTCCCGCCCTCGATCAGCGCCGCGTTGACGGTCGGTCCGCCGATCAGCGGATGCGTCAGGTCCGGGAGCGCCTCCTCGAGGCGGAGCAAGAGGCGCGCCATCGACGTGATCGCGTTCACGCCGCGATGGGGTTGGGAGCCGTGGGCGGCCTTCCCGTGCGCGGTCGCCGTGATCCACGCCCCGCCGCGTTCGGCCACGCCCAGCTGGAGCTCGGTTGGCTCGCCCACGATCGCGGCGTCCTGGTCGAGCATCCCGCGCTCCCAGAGCACCTTCGTTCCGTGGCTCCCCGCCAGCTCCTCGTCGGCCGCCAGGTGGAACCAGAGCGATCCACCGAG
>JALYLP010000166.1 GCA_030774195.1 Actinomycetota bacterium
GAGCGGGGCCACGCGAGGGATGATAGGTGTCGCGCGACTGGGTGACCTCTCCCGAGCGGTGAGGTCTGGCGCCTCCTCACCGATGGATGTAGAAAACGGTGAGTCGCCGCGTCGGAGGAAGACATGAACCCCACCTGCTCGCTCATCCCTCGTCCGATTCCATGAGCATTTCGCGCAAGCCACCAGCGACACGCGAGGCCTCCCACACTCGGACCGCGGGTGTCTTCGTGGGACGTGAGCGCGAGATGCGAGAACTCGAAGCTGGTCTTGAAGACGCCCTCTCCGGTCGAGGAAGACTGTTCCTGATCGGGGGAGAGCCGGGGATCGGGAAGAGCCGGCTGGCAGACGAGCTGGCAACCCTCGCGAAGGAGCGCGGGGCCAGAGTTCTCTGGGGCCGGTGCTGGGAGGCAGGAGGAGCGCCCGCCTACTGGCCCTGGGTGCAGTCCATCCGCTCGTACATGCGGGACTGCGACCCGGAAACGCTCGTCGCCCAGCTCGGGGGCGGAGCGTCCGACCTGGCTCAGGTGTTCCCCGAGCTCCGCGAGATCATCACCGATCTCTCGGCCCCGCCTTCCCTCGACCCGGAAGGCGCTCGGTTTCGACTCTTCGATTCGACGTCGAGATTCCTCATCAACGCATCGAAGGTACAGCCGCTCGTCTTCGTTCTCGACGATCTCCACGCGGCGGACACGCCCTCGCTCGTCCTTCTTCGATTCCTCGCGAGCCAACTGGCGGACGCGCACATCCTGATCGTCGGCGCCTACCGAGACGAGGACGTCGAGCGTGATCAAGCTCTTACGGAGACCCTCGCGGAGCTCGGCCGAGAGCAGGTGACTCGGAACATCCGGCTCCTGGGGCTGAGCCAGCCCGCCGTCGCCCAGTTCATCGACGCGACCGCTGGTGTGGCTCCTCCCGAGAGTCTCGTCGTCGCGGTACACAACGAGACCGAGGGAAACCCGCTCTTCGTGGCCGAGGTGATCGGGTTCCTCGCTGCTGAGGGGCAGCTACGTGCCTCGGTCGGATCCCCGCCGACGCGGGTCGTGATCCCCCCAAGGATCCGCGAAGTGATCGGCCGTCGCCTCGGCCGGCTGTCGGAGGATTGCACCCGCATCCTGACGCTGGCTTCGGTCCTCGGCCGGGAGTTCGACCTCGTGGCGCTCGAACGGGCGAGCAAGCTGTCGCCCCCAGAGCTCCTCGAGGTGCTCGAGGAACCGGTCACCGCCCGAGTCGTCACCCAAGTGCCGGGAACCCTCGGGCGCCTCCGCTTCTCTCACGCCCTCGTCCGCGACGTCCTCTACGACGGCCTCACGAGCCTGCGACGTGTCCAGCTGCACAGACAGATCGGCGAGATGCTCGAGGCTCTGTACGAGGACAACGCCGAGCCACACCTGGCGGAGCTCGCTCATCACTTCATCGAGGCGGCCCCCGGTGGCGACGTCGACAAGGCCGTCACCTACACCTGGCGGGCCGGTGACCGGGCGATGTCCCTGCTTGCCTATGAGGAGGCCGTTCGTCTTTACCACCTGGCCCTCCAGGCACTGGAGCTCCGCGGATCCGTTGACGATGACGATCGGTGCGAGCTCCTGCTCGCGCTCGGCGATGCACAGACACGCGTCGGCGACGCCGCTGCCGCCAAACGGTCCCTCCTGCAAGCCGCCGACATCGCGAATAGACGGAAGATGCCCGAGCGACTGGCGCGCGCCGCCCTCGGCTACGGAGGACGGTTCGTGTGGGCGCGATCTGGAGACGACCCCCGTCTCGTCCTCCTCCTGGAGGATGCATTGGCGGCTCTCGGCGAGGAAGACAGCCCGCTCCATGCCAAGCTGCTGGCTCGACTGGCAGGAGCGCTTCGGGATCGACCCTCCAGGGAACCCCGAGCGTCGCTCAGCCAACGCGCGGTCGAGATGGCCAGGCGGATCGGCGATCCGGCAACGCTCGCCTATGCGTTGGACGGCAGGTACGCGGCCGTGTGGTGGTCCGGGAACGCCGAGGAACGGTTGGCCATCGCGAGCGAGATCATCCAGCTCTCGGATGAGGTCGGCGACAAGGAGAGGGCGGCCCAGGGTCATGACTATCGGTTCTGCGCTCTGATGGAGCTCGGAGACATCGCTGCCGTTGATGCGGAGCTCGAAGTGGTAACTCGCTTGGCCGAAGAACTGCGTCAGCCCGCCCAGCGCTGGATCGCGACCCAGACTCATGCGATGCGCGCGTTGTTGGACGGGCGATTCGAAGAGGCAGAGGAGCTGATCCACGAAGCCCTGGAAGTCGGTCGGGGAGCTCAAGGGTGGGATGCCGGCGTGACCTTCACACTTCAGATGTTCGTGCTGTGCAGGGAGCAGGGGCGGCTGCAGGAGATCGAGGCAACCATACGGCATGCCGTCGATGAGTATCCGACGCGCCCGATGTTTCGATGCCTCCTCGCGAGTCTGGACAGCGAACTCGGTCGCAAGGCCGAGGCGCAACGGACGTTCGAAGATCTCTCAGCCGACGACTTCGCCCGCTTGTCCGCGAACGGCAACGACTGGCTCTTCGGCATGACCTTCCTCTCGGAAGTTGCAGCCTTCCTCGCCGATGTGCCTCGTGCGGCCACCCTCTATGGATTGATGCTGCCCTACGCGGGATATGTCGCGAGCGACCCCGGGGAAGTCAGTACCGGATCTGCGTCTCGATACGTGGGCATCTTAGCCACGACGGTGTCTCGGTTCGATGAGGCGGAACGTCATTTCGACGCTGCGCTTGCGATGAATACGAGGATGGGTGCCAGGCCCTGGATCGCCCACACGCAATACGACTACGCGGAGATGCTCTTGGCTCGTGATCGGTCCGGTGACCGGGAGAAAGCCTTCTTCCTTGCTTCTGACGCCTTCGCGATCTGCACGGCGATCGGCATGGTCGCCCTCCAAGGGAAGGTGTCCCGATTGCTCGAAGGGCAAGAGCTCTCGGTGGACCGTCCGGGGGGTCGCGCCGATGAACCGTCTCCTGGGCTGGTTGTCGGGCCGAGCGTCTTTCGGCGAGAGGGCGAGTACTGGTCCATAGGCTACGAGGGCGAAATGTTCCGCCTGAAGGACTCGAAGGGGCTGCGGTACATCGCTTACCTGCTGAGGGACCCCGGCCGGGAATTCCACGTGATCGACCTCGTGAGTGCGGGCGAAGGCGTGGAGGCGGATGCGCTTTCGCGGAGGATGCCGGGGCGACGACACGCCGAGCCTGGCCTCCACGTGCCCGGTGGGGACGCAGGGAGCCTCCTCGACCCGCAAGCCAAGGCCGCGTACCGGCGGCGGCTGGCTGAGCTCGAGGGCGAACTGGAGGAGGCCGAGGTCTGGGGCGACCCGGAGCGAGCAGCCCGGGCCAAGGAGGAGCTCGATTTCCTCACTCGGGAGCTCGCCGGAGGGATGGGTCTTGGAGGCAGGGACAGGAAGGCCGCGTCTGCCGCGGAGCAGGCACGGATCAACGTCACGAAGGCGATCAGGTCTGCGCTCGCACGGATCCGGAAGAACAGCTCGGCACTTGGGCTGCACCTCGACAGGACCATTCGAACCGGTGCCTTCTGCTCCTACGCTCCCGATCCTCGCTCCGCCGTCCCCTGGCAACTCTGATCTGATCACCGGCACGTCGAACGTGTGCCCTCGAACTCCACAAGTGTGTCCCTGCTTTCCACGCCCCTTCATCGACAGACGGGGCCGGGCTGCGAGAAGGGCAGCCTCGAGGGAAGGGAGGCAGACATGAAGGTTCGGAGTCAGCAGGGGTCCACGAGGGCGCCGGAGCGAGGGCACATCAGGAGCGAACCGAGCGCTATCGCGGTCACGGGCCGCCGCCGGATGAGCCCGCAAGCGATCAGCGCAATGGTCGTCGTCGTGACGCTCCTGATCGTTGCCACCATCGTCCTTTCATCGCGTGGGGGTTCCGTTCCTCGGACGACCCGACCAACGACCGCCGCTCTGACGGAGGTCTCGCGGGCGAACGCTATCGACTCGCCGAGGCTCCGTACCGCGTTGAGTTGGGTGGAGGGACTGGCCGGCGGCCTGGTCTTGCCGACCGATGTCACAGATCGGCTCGCTGTGCAGAAACCGAGGATGGCGAGGATCGTCACTGCGACTTGGTCGGATCTGAACGCTGTGTCGACCTGATCAACGGATCGCGCATGGGATCGATGCATGAGTTCACCGACGACACCGAGGCTCTCACGAGGGCGATCGTCGCCTACGCTCGCGGCCGGATCGCCGATCCCCAGCCCCTGGGCCGCCCGGCCTCATCCGACGAGCTCGAGCACAGGGCCGGCAGGACGATCACCCCGGGCGGCATCGGTGGCGAGGAGGCGCTCCGGATCTGGGCCGAGGTCCTCTCGACCGCAACCATCTCACCGGACCACCCCGCCTTCCTGGCATTCGTGCCCGCCGCGCCGACCAAGGCGAGCGTCCTCTTCGACCTGGCGATCAGTGCTTCTGCCACCTATGCGGGGACCTGGCTCGAGGGCGCCGGCGCCGTGTGGGCGGAGCATCAAGCCCTTCGATGGCTCGCCGAGCTCGCGGGTCTGCCGAACGAAGCGGGAGGATGCTTCGTCTCGGGCGGGACCGCCGGGAACCTCTCGGCGCTCGTTGCCGCCCGCCACGCGATCTCGGTCGCGCGGGGAGGCGGCCGCCCGGCGCGATGGCAGCTCGCCTGCGCGAACACCGCGCACTCCTCCGTCGCCTCTGCCGCTCGCGTGATGGACGTCGAGGTCCTCGCGGTCCCCCACGACGACCATGGCCGCCTGACCGGTGCCGCTCTCGCCGAGGTACTCGCGGCCACGGGGACCGACGGCCTGTTCGCGGTGGTCGCGAGCGCCGGCTCGACGAACGCGGGCGTGGTCGACGACCTCGAAGGCGTCGCCGACGTGTGCCGTGAGTCGGGCCTCTGGTTTCACGTCGATGGCGCGTACGGCGGCGCGGGGCTGCTCGCGCCGAGCGTTCACGATCGGTTCCGCGGTATCGAGCACGCCGACTCGTTCATCGTCGACCCGCACAAGTGGCT